>NZ_JBVVPA010000018.1:0-169553 GCF_055807555.1 Bradyrhizobium sp. Ken64
GCCATCGGCTATATCAGCCCGGTCGAGATGGAGCTAAAATCGGCTTGATCCATGTCTACTTTTTTGGGGGAAGATCAGTCTGCCTCCGTGGAGGGACTGGATTGCTTCGCTGCGCTGGCAATGACGGACGATGTAGCGGCGCCTCCCGCGCCCCTACGGCCGCAGATAGAGATAGCCCTGCGACTGGAGCTCGGCCAAACGGACCACACCGCCCTTCTCCGCGCTGACGAAGCCCGGCAGGAGATCCGCGAGCGTGACGTTTTGCGCCTTCATCGTGTTGCCGCAGGCGGCGAGTTCGACGCCGTCCTTGGAGAAATCGCCGACGCGCTTGCTGATGTCAGGATTGGCCTGCGCCGAATGAAACGCCTTCAGCGCCGGCCCGTGGATCACCAGCGCGATCGTCACATGGTCGGGGCCGCCGACGCCCTCGATGTGGTTCTGGATGTTGCCGAGCACGAAGTTGACCTTCTCGGCATCGCTCAAATGATACACCACCTTCAGCTTGTTACCCGTGCCGGCGTCCGTCGCGGCCTTCGCGCTGGAGGCGCCAAGCGCCGCGCCCAGGCCCGAGACGGCGCTCCACAACATGTTCCGGCGGTTCATGACGATCTCCGTCGATTGCGCCGGACACATATCATTTGTGGCGGAGCGCGGCGAGTTCCTTGCGGTCGGTCACGAGCGAGGCGCATTCCTTATTGTCCGTTCGATCTAGGCGGAAAATCCCGTCATCGGCCCCGGCGACCAGTGACAGTTCGGCATCCTCATCCGGCTTGTTGTTCTGCCAGACCCTGACCCGCGCGAGCCGCACGATCGCCGATTTGTCGTCCTTTGAGAGCGCGACGCCGATGCCGCCGCCCTCGCAGTCGACGCCGCAACCGAGGCGGATTTCGGTGCCGTCCTTGGTGAACACGGCGTGATGACAGGAGCCGCTGGAGTCGAAATCGCCGGAACGGTGACGATATCTGAAGCCGAGGCGGAAGGAGTTGTGGAGCTGCTTGTCTTCGGTGTCCATCTCCGCCGAGATCAGCAGCTTCATCGCGGCGACCTTCTGCTTCGGATGACGTGCCAGGTGCTCGGCATCGTAGCGCCGCACGAAGCAGGCATAGGCCTTGTTGCCGGGTGCGCCGGCATACATGCGCGCGTTAAAGGTCTCGGCTTCGGCCTTGCTGGCTTCGCGGATATCGTCGGCCTCCTCGGCGTGAGCGGCGCCGCCAAGCGCGGCAAACAAGATGGCAGCAACGAGAGAAAGCTTCATGATGGCCTCGAATGCAGCAGCTGAGCTGTACGCTGTAGACGCGGCCCAGGTGCGACGCGTTCAACGTTCGCACATCTGACATGATCTTAGCTGGGTGGAGGGAGGATGAGGTTCCACGCCGGGCATTAGTCATCGGTGGGGTCATGAAGGTTCATTCGATGTGGCGCCTTCGACTACCGGAACTGGACGCCCTCCGTTCGCTCCGAGATTGCCCGATTTCATCGATGTGATAGCCTTCACAGACGATCGCCTTTGGCAGTCGTAGGCTGGGGTCTGCCTTCGTGAGTGTGTGGAGTCCCCCGCAATGGGCGAAATTCGCAACTTCAGATCCGGGAATGACGAGCCGCCTTCACACGGCCCTATGCCTCGTCGTCTCGCGGCCATCATTGTCGGTGACATCGCTTCCTACAGCCGCCTGATGCAGGCCGACGAGGAGGGCACGCACGTCCGCGTCAAGCGGATCGAGCGGGATCTCATCCAGCCCAGCATCGTCGAGCACCACGGAAGTCTGGTGAAGACGACGGGCGATGGCTTCATCGCGATTTTCGACAGCCCGGTCGAGGCCGTCCGCTGCAGCATCGTCATCCAGCAGAATCTCATCGGCCGCAACGCCTCGCTTCCGAAGGAGACCCGGATCGAGTACCGGATTGGCGTCAATCTCGGTGACGTCATCGTGGAGCCTGATGACGTCTACGGCGATGGTGTCAACATCGCGACGCGCATCGAGGGCATCGCCGAGCCAGGCCAGGTCTTTATCTCCGGCGCGATCTACGAGCAGATCAAGCACAAGGTCGTGTGCGGCTACGAGTCGCTCGGGGACCGCAAAGTCAAGAACATCACCGATCCCGTGCGCGTCTATAAAGTGCTGCCGGATGCAGACGCGGTCGGCAGGACGCGGGGGCGGCGCGAGAATGCCCTGATCTTTCTGCTGGGGATCACGCTGTCGGTGATGGCCGCCGGCGTGCTGTGGTATCTGCTGGCTCAGGCGCCGGGCAGGGTGGGCGAGCAGGCTGCCGTCACTACCGTTTCTCCTAACGCTTCTCCTGCCGCATCACCGAGCCCGCAGCCCTCGCCGCGCGAAGCGGCGCCGCAGACGCCGCAGCCATCTCCCACCTCGGCTTCGTCATCTCCGTCGCCCGCTCCCGCGCCAAGTCAGTCGACAAGTCAATCGACAAGTCAATCGGCCCCCCCCGTCCGCGAACCCGAGATGGTCGCCATTCGCGGCGGCAGCTTTGCGATGGGAAGCAATGACGACCCGACCGAGCGTCCTGTCCATCAGGTGACGGTCAAGCCGTTCTCGATCGGCAAATATCCGGTGACCGTGCAGGAATGGAACGAGTGCGCCGCTGCAAAGGCGTGCGGCTTCACGGCTATCGGCAAGGACGATGCGCCGGTCGGCAATGTGAGCTGGACCGACGCGCAGCAATATGCCGCTTATCTCGCCCAGGCGACCAAGAAGACTTATCGGCTTCCGAGCGAAGCCGAATGGGAATATGCCGCGCGGGGCGGAACGCAGACCAAATATTGGTGGGGCGACAAGCTGCAGCCGGGCATGGCAGGTTGCAAGGATTGCGGTGATCTCGCCGCCGAGCAGCCGGCGAAGGTCGGTAGCTTCAGGCCGAATCCGTTCGGGCTCCACGACATGGGCGGCGGTGTCGATCAGTGGGTCGAGGACTGCTGGCACAAGACCTATCAGGGCGCGCCCACCGACGGCTCGGCATGGAGCAGCGGGGACTGCAGCGCTCATGTCCTGCGCTCGGGCTCCTGGAAGAACGATTCGAGATATGTGCGGCCGTCCAACCGCGATGGCTACGACACCAACGTTCGCTATCCCACGCACGGGTTCCGCGTGGCGCTCAGCCCTTAAGTGGAGGAGTTGGTTTGATGCAGATCCTTCGTTGCGTCGCGCTGGCAGCGGCGCTCGCATTGCTCCCGGGGGCAGCCTTTTCGCAAGGCAAGACGGCGCCCAAGGACGCAAAGCTCTATTTCATCACCCCGCATGACGGGCAGAAGGTCCGCGGCGGATTCTGGGTCCGGTTCGGCTTGCGCAACATGGGAGTGACCCATGCCGGAGACGAGTACCAGAACGCCGGCCACCATCATCTGCTGATCGACGTCAACGACCCCATCGATCCCAAGGAGCCGATCCTGCAGGACAAGTCGCATCTGCATTTCGGGGCAGGGCAGACCGAAACGCTGCTCGAGCTTCCGCCCGGGACGCATACGCTTCAACTCGTGCTGGGCGATGCCAGGCACTATCCGTTCGAGCCGCCCATCGTGTCGGAGAAGATCACCATACGTGTCAGGCAGCCCGCCACGGCGCGGTAGGCGATCACCGCAGGCTGGCGTTGAACTTGTCCAGCGCCGCCGAGCCCGGGCAGAGCGTGTCCGCTTCCAGCGTGTTGAGCGGCGTCTCCACCGTGTTGAGATGCTCGTGCAGATCTTCCGCGTCGGGATCGACGTAGAGCAGGCCGGTGACGATCTGTCCCTTGGCGGCGTGCTTTTGCAGGAAGGTCTGGGCGCCGAGCCGGTCGTGCGGATCGTAGTCGGCGTCGATCTTGCGCAGCGCGATCCTGCTGCCGTCATGCTGCTCGACCATTTGCACCGTGCCCGGTGCGTAATCCACCGCAATCGGATCGCGGCCGACCAACACGTCGAGCCGGTTCACCGCATCATTGTGCTCGCGGACATAGTCGAAGCTCTTGGTAGAGCCGGCGTGGTTGTTGAAGGCGATGCAGGGGCTGATGACGTCGATGAACGACGCGCCCTTGTGGCGGATCGCGGCGGCGATCAGCGGCACGAGCTGGGTCTTGTCGCCGGAGAACGAGCGCGCGACGAAAGTCGCGCCCAACTGCAGCGCGATAGCGACGAGGTCGATGGCGTTGTCGGTGTTGGTGACGCCCTTCTTGGACTTCGAGCCGCGGTCGGCGGTCGCCGAGAACTGGCCCTTGGTCAGGCCGTAGACGCCGTTGTTCTCGACGATATAGGTCATGTTGACGCCGCGCCGGATCGAATGCGCGAACTGGCCGAAGCCGATCGAGGCGGAATCGCCGTCGCCGGAGACGCCGAGATAGATCAGGTCGCGATTGGCGAGATTGGCGCCGGTCAGGACTGACGGCATGCGGCCGTGCACGGAGTTGAAGCCGTGCGAATTGCCGAGGAAATAGTCCGGCGTCTTCGACGAGCAGCCGATGCCCGAGATCTTGGCGACCCGGTGCGGCTCGATCGAGAGCTCATAGCAGGCCTCGATGATCGAGGCCGTGATCGAGTCATGGCCGCAGCCGGCGCACAGCGTCGAGATCTTGCCCTCGTAGTCGCGATGGGTGTAGCCGAGCTCGTTCTTCTTCAGCCCGGGATGGTGGAATTTCGGCTTTGCAATGTAGGTCATGCGAGCACCTGCGATCCCAAGCCCGTCATGGCCGGGCTTGACCCGGCCATCCACGTCTTGGCCAGGAAGAAGAAAGGCGCGGATGCCCGGGTCAAGCCCGGGCATGACGACGGAGAGAATGACGCGTAAATCATGACACGGCCTTGCGGAGCGGGGTCACCTTGAGGTGATCCTGGTGGTCGCCAATGGCTTTAGCGATGAAGCGGGCGGTGATCGGCGAACCGTCGTAGTGCACGATCGGCACCAGCCGCACCGGGTCGATGCCGTTTTCGTTGACGATGAGCTGGCGCAGCTGGCTGTCGCGGTTCTGTTCGACAACGTAGACGAAATCGTGCTCCGCGAGGAAGCTCGCCACGCTGGAGTGGAACGGGAAGGCGCGGATGCGCAGGCGATCGAGCTGATGGCCTCGTGCCTCCAACAATCCGATCGCCTCGTCCATCGCCGGCGTGGTCGAGCCGAAATAGATCACGCCGTATTTGGTCGGCCGTTCCGCATTGGCCTGGAGCGGCCGCGGCACCAGATCCTGCGCGGTCTCGAACTTGCGCATGAGCCGCTGCATGTTGTCGGCGTAGACTGAGCCTTCTTCGGAGTAACGCGCATAGCGGTCACGCGACGTGCCGCGGGTAAAAAAGGAGCCCTTGGTCGGATGCGTGCCGGGATAGGTTCGGTACGGGATGCCGTCGCCGTCGACGTCGAGATAGCGGCCGAAGTCGCGGCCTTCGTCCAGCATCTCCGCGGTCATCACCTTGCCGCGGTCATATTGCCTGGAATCGTCCCATTTCAGGGGACGGCAGAGCCGGTGGTTCATGCCGATGTCGAGGTCGAGCATCAGGAAGATGGTGGTCTGGAGCCGCTCGGCGAGATCGAAAGCCGCGGCCGCGAACTCGAACGCCTCGGCGGGATCCTCAGGAAACAGCAGCACATGCTTGGTGTCGCCATGCGAGGCATAGGCGCAGGCGATGATGTCGCATTGCTGGGTGCGGGTCGGCATGCCGGTCGAGGGACCGGCGCGCTGGATGTTCATGATCACGGCCGGGATTTCGGCGAAGTATGACAGGCCGATGAACTCGGTCATCAACGAGATGCCGGGGCCGGAGGTCGCGGTGAAGGCGCGCGCGCCGTTCCAGGAGGCGCCGATCACGATGCCGATCGAAGCCAGCTCGTCCTCGCCCTGCACGATCGCGTATTTCGCCTTGCCGGTTTCCGGGTCGTGCCGGTACTTCTTGCAGTGCGCGGTGAAG
This sequence comes from Bradyrhizobium sp. Ken64, assembly GCF_055807555.1. Taxonomy (NCBI): domain Bacteria; kingdom Pseudomonadati; phylum Pseudomonadota; class Alphaproteobacteria; order Hyphomicrobiales; family Nitrobacteraceae; genus Bradyrhizobium; species Bradyrhizobium sp. Ken64. Next base: position 5,885 of record NZ_JBVVPA010000018.1, read on the forward strand.
GCCTCCGCCACCGACGAGGACGGCGTGATCGGATACCAGGCGCACACCGTGGCACCGCCATAGACGGCGCCGAGCGCGGCGGCGCTGTTGCCTTCGATGAAGATGCGGTCGCCGACCTTGTCGGACTTTTTCACCCGCAGCCCGGTCGGGCATTTCAGGTTTTGCAGCGCCCAGTCGCGGCCGAGATGCAGCGCGTGCACGTTGGACGAGAGCAGCTTCTCCTTGCCCTTGTACTGCTCGCCGATCAGCTGCTCGATCAGTTTCGGGTCCATGTCGAGCAGCGCCGAAAGCGCGCCGAGGTAGATGATGTTCTTGAACAGCTGGCGCTGGCGCGGATCGGTGTAGGTCGAGTTGGTGATCGCGGTCAGAGGGACGCCGATCACGGTGATGTCGTCGCGGAATTTGGTCGACGGCATCGGCTTGGTGGAATCGTAGAACAGATAGCCGCCGGGCTCGATGCCGGAGACGTCCTTGTCCCAGGTCTGCGGGTTCATCGCGACCATCATGTCGACGCCGCCGCGGGCGCCGAGATGGCCGTCTTCCGTCACCCGCACCTCGTACCAGGTCGGCAGGCCCTGGATGTTGGAGGGGAAGATGTTACGGGGGCTCACCGGAACGCCATGGCGCAGGATCGCGCGCGCAAACATCTCGTTGGCGCTGGCCGAGCCCGAGCCGTTGACGTTGGCGAAGCGGACGACGAAGTCGTTTACGCTGCTGATCGGCTTTTTGTCGGACATGTCGAACCCGCTTGAGTCATCTCGATCAAATATTTCTGCATGTCCCAGGCGCCGGTGGGACAACGCTCGGCGCACAGCCCGCAATGCAGGCAGACGTCCTCGTCCTTGACCATCACGCGCCCGGTCTTGAGATCGCTGGACACATAGAGATCCTGGTCCGGATGCAACGAGGGCGCTTTCAGCCGCTGACGGAGATCGCCTTCCTCGCCATTGTCCGTGAAGGTGATGCAATCCATCGGACAGATGTCGACGCAGGCATCGCACTCGATGCAGAGCGAGGTCGAGAACACGGTCTGGACGTCGCAGTTCAGGCACCGATGGGCCTCGCCCAGCGCCAGCTTGACGTCGTAGCCGAGTTCGACCTCGGTGCGGATGTCCTTTAGCGCGATCACCTTGTCGCGATGCGGCACCTTGTAGCGCTTGTCGTTGGAGATGTCGTTGTCATAGCTCCATTCGTGGATGCCCATCTTCTGCGAGGAGATGTGCACCTCGGGCAATGGACGCTCGGTGACGTCCTCGCCCGAGAGCATTTTGTGGATCGACAGCGCGGCGTCATGGCCCTGCGCCACCGCCCAGATGATATTCTTCGGCCCGAACGCGGCGTCGCCGCCGAAAAACACCTTCGGGTTGGTCGAGATGAAGGTTTGCGGATCGACCTTGGGCATGTGCCATTTGTCGAACTCGATGCCGCAGTCCTGCTCGATCCAGGGGAAGGCGTTCTCCTGGCCGACCGCGACCAGCACGTCGTCGCATTCGATGGTCTGGTCCGGCTCGCCCGAGGGCACGAGGTTGCGCCGGCCCTTGGCGTCGTATTCGGCCTTCACCTTCTGGAAGGTGATGCCGGTGAGCTTGCCGTTGTCGTGGACGAAAGCTGTGGGCACGAGGAAGTTGAGGATCGGAATGTCCTCGTGCAGCGCGTCTTCCTTCTCCCAGGGCGAGGCCTTCATTTCGTCGAAGCCGGAGCGCACGACGACCTTCACCTCTTCGCCGCCGAGGCGGCGCGCGGTGCGGCAGCAATCCATCGCGGTATTGCCGCCGCCGAGCACGATGACGCGCTTGCCGATCTTGTCGGTATGACCGAACGAGACCGAGGACAGCCAATCGATGCCGATATGGACGTTGGCGGCGGCTTCCTTGCGTCCGGGAATGTCGAGCTCGCGGCCGCGCGGTGCTCCGGAGCCGACGAAGATCGCGTCGTACTTCTCCGCGAGCAGCGCCTTCATGCTCTCGATGCGGTGGCCGCCCTTGAAGTCGACGCCGAGATTCAGGATGTAGCCGGTCTCCTCGTCGATGACCGAGTCGGGCAGGCGGAATTTCGGGATCTGCGAGCGCATCATGCCGCCGGCTTGGGCATCGGCGTCGAACACGGTGCAGTGATAGCCGAGCGGCGCGAGATCACGGGCCACCGTCAGCGAAGCGGGACCGCCGCCGACGAATGCAACGCGCTTGCCGTTCTTGGCCGAGGGGCGCGGCAGGCGTTGCGTGATGTCGTCCTTGAAGTCGGCGGCGACGCGCTTGAGGCGGCAGATCGCGACCGGGGTCTCCTCGACGCGTCCGCGGCGGCACGCCGGCTCGCATGGACGATCGCAGGTGCGGCCCAGAATTCCGGGAAACACGTTCGATTTCCAATTGATCATATAGGCGTCGCTGTAGCGGCCTTGGGCGATCAGTCGGATGTATTCGGGAACGGGAGTGTGCGCAGGACAGGCCCATTGGCAATCGACCACTTTGTGAAAGTAGTCGGGGGCCGCAATATCGGTCGGTTTCATTCCTACCCTGTCCGCGCAGGCTCAAAGACCCCGCGGCCTTTTCTTGAGCTTGCGAACGCTAACGCGCGGCGATCTGGTTTCTGAATGACGTCATTGGGTTAGCTTATTAGAACCGGTCCGAAGTACAACGGCAAATTTGGGGGATCACCGGCTTTCATAGGAGCCCAGCGCGCACATCATTAATGGCCGTGGGCAATATGTGGCGGTGCAGCATGTTGCGATGCGTCCGACGGCTTAGTTGCGCGCGATGTCGCTCTTCGCGAGATCCCACATCAGCGCATACGCGCCGACCGACACGGGAAGCGGGAATGGCGCGGCGGCAGGGCCGGTGAAGCGCGCGGCGATCACGGCCGAGACCGCGCCGACATGCGTGCCGTCGATCAGCGCGAACCAGTCGCGCGCCCCTTCGTTGCGGGCTGCCGGAATATCCGCCGTTGCGCCCGACAATTCCGGTTCGCTTTCGAGCAGATGCATCGAGATGATGCCGTCGTGCTTTTCCGGCGCCAGCCTCTCTTGCAGTGCATCACGCCAAGCGGGTGCATTGTCCGGCGTCGGCCGCAGCCGCACGAGCCCGAGCGCCGCGCCGCGGCCAGTGCCGTTGCTGATCGTGATGCGGGCGACCACGCGCAGCATGTCCTTGAAATGCGCCATGCTCCGCCGCGACCATTCGGTCTGATTGGCGAGCCGCGCCCGGTAGGCGGGACTGTCGAGCACGTCGAGCGTCGCGGTCGAATACAGCGAGAGATATTTGGGATTGGCGGCGTGCGCGACATAGCGCCGCGCCTCCAGAAAGCCCTCGATCGCAACGCGCTCTTCCAGATGCTCGCGATCGTACCAGCGATTGAAATCGGCTTCATCTGAAACGTCGATGTTCATCGACGTCAGCAGCATGCCTTTTCCAGCGAGTGGCATTTTCTTGTGTCCTTCCAACTATCCCCTCATGGTGAGGAGCCACGAAGTGGCGTCTCGAACCATGAAGGCCCGGCTCCCGCGTCTCGGCCTTTCATCCTTCGAGACGCGCTCCGTCGGAGCGCTCCTCAGGATGAGGAGATAGATCGATCTAGCGCGAGATCTTCGAAGCGATGTCCGCGATCGACTTCATGACCGCGTCCCGCACGCCGGTATCATAGAGCGAATGGCCGGCTTCTTCCACGATGCGAATCTCGGAACCCGGCCACGCTTTCGCGAGCGCTTGCGATGTCTCGGGAGGGCACAGCAGATCGTAGCGGCCCTGGACGATGATGCCGGGAATGCCGTCGAGCTTGCCGGCGTTCCGCATCAACTGGTTCTCCGACATGAAGCTGTCCTGGACGAAATAATGCGCCTCCATGAACGGTGTCGCCGGCAATGTGCGCCATACATTCAGCGACGCCAGGTCCAGCCGTGTCTTTGCCGCCTTGTGTTCCGACAAGGCGCGCTCGGTGTCGTGCCAGGCGCGCGAGGCCGGGCCATGCACGGCCGGATCGGCATCAAGGATGCGGCGATAGTAGGCTTCCACCGGCCGCGCGCGTTCCTCGACCGGCAGCACGCTGAGAAAATCCTCGTAGAGCGCGGGGTAGAATTGCGACAGGCGCGAGGTGAAGGCGATCTCGACTTCAGCACGTGTGCCGAGAAACGTCGCGCGGAGCGCAATCCCGGAGACGCGCGCGGGATGCGCCTGCGCATAAGCCAGCGCCAGCGTCGCGCCCCAGGAGCCGCCGACCACCATCCAGCGCTCGACGCCGAATTTCTCGCGGATCTTTTCCATGTCCGCGATCAGATGCTGCGTGGTGTTGTGCTGGCGCGATCCCTTCGGCCGGCTGCGACCGCAGCCGCGCTGGTCGAACAGCACGGCATGGAAACGGTCGGGATCAAACAGCCGGCGGTGGTCGGGCTGGCAGCCGCTGCCGGGGCCGCCATGCAGGTAGACCGCGGGGATTCCATCGGTGCGGCCGACGCTCTCGACATAGAGCTCGTGGCCGTCGCCAACGTCGAGCATTTCGGAGGTCAGCGGCGCAAAGGGATCGGCGCGCTTGACTGAGCTGGCCGCGTCGGCGTCAGGCATCATTCCCGGATTCCAGAGTGCCGCCGGCGAAATTGCGGTAGACGAAGCGGTTGGTTTCGCCCTCGGCCTCGCGCTCGGCCTGCTTGAAGATGGTCTCGTGCAGCGGCGACAGCGCACAGGCAGGATCGGTGTTGGCGGCGTCACCGGTCAGCGCAAACGCCTGGCAGCGGCAGCCGCCGAAATCGATCTCGCGGAATTCGCAACTCTTGCACGGCTCCTTCATCCAGCCGGTGCCGCGGTAGCGGTTGAAGGCCTCCGAGTTCTGCCAGATCCAGGCGATCGAATGGTTGGAGCGCACCGATTCGAAGTCGAGCCCGGTGATGCTCTCGGCGGCATGGCAAGGCAGCACCTTGCCGGCCGGCGAAATGTTGAAGAACTGCCGGCCCCAGCCGCCCATGCACTTCTTCGGCCGCAGCGCATAATAGTCGGGCACGACATAGTCGATCGTCAGCCGGCCCTTCAGCCGCTCGCGCGCCTCCTCGACGATGCGGGTGCACTCGTCGAGCTGCGTCACCGTCGGCATCAGCGCGGCGCGGTTCTTCAGCGCCCAGCCGTAATATTGCACGTTGGCAACCTCAAGCCGGTCGGCGTCGAGATCGATCGACATCTGGATGATATCGGGCAGCTGGTGCAGGTTCTGCCGGTGCATCACCGCATTCACGGTGAGCGGCAAATCGAGCTCGCGCGTCCATTTTGCCACTTCGAGCTTCTTGCGGTGCCCATTTTTGTAACCGCCAACGCGATCGGCGAGGGCTTCTTCAACGCCCTGGAAGCTGATCTGCACATGGCAGAGCCCGGCATCCGCAAGCTCGCTCAGTCGCTCGCGCGTCAGCAGCACGGCCGAGGTGATGAGGTTGGTGTAGAGGCCGACGTCGCTCGCATGCTTGACCAGCTCGACGAGGTCCTTGCGCGCGGTTGGCTCGCCGCCGGAGAAATGCACCTGGAGCACGCCGATCTCGGCGAGCTCGCTTAATACCTTCTTCCATTCCTCGGTGGTCAGCTCCTTGCCCGAGCGGTCGAGCTCGACCGGGTTGGAGCAATAGGGGCATTGCAGCGGGCAGCGATGGGTGATCTCGAGCAGCACGGCGAGCGGAATGCCGAACGTCTCCGCCATCGAGCGGCTCTTCTCCAGCACCGCGAGGCTGTCGCTGGCGTCGGGCGGGATGGTGGGATTGCCGAGCACATCGCTCATGACGTCTTCTCCCGGGCCTCCGTGAGAAAGCCCTTGTCGGCGAGATCCTGCAGCATGACGATGACGTCGGCCAGGATCGCCTCGCGCGGCGCGGCGTATTTTGCCGCGAGCTGGTCGGACATTTCGCCGACATTGCGCTCGCCATCGCAGAGCTGCAAGACCTCGACCGCGATCTCGTCAGGCGCCAGCACGCGTTCGGGCGCCAGGATCACCCAGACCTTTCGCGTCTCGTCATATTTCAGCTTGGCGTGCCGCGGCAGCACCGGCCGGCTGGTCTCGCTGACGCTGATGTGACGCGGCCCGGCCATCGGTGTTCCTCAGCTCGCCTTTGAGTGTTCTTGGGGCACGAACGCGCCCGGCGGAATGTGGCCCTCGACATAGGCGTGTTGGAGCGCGTCGAGCTGCACCCATAGCACGTTGGTCTTGAAGATCAGCGCGTTGCAGACGGACGCGCGTTGCTCGGGCGTGGTGGCATGCGCCTTGACATAGTCGAGCGCAAAGCCGGCATCGCGCGGTGCCTGGGTCAGGCGCCGCTTGAAGTAGCTCATGATATCGGGATTGACGAAGTCATAGTGCTCCAGCATCCCGGCAATGCGCTCTTCGTGCAGGTTCGGCGCGAACAATTCGGTGAGCGAGGAGGCGATCGCCTCCAGGGGCGACTTCTCACGGCAATAATGCACATAGGCTTCCACGGCAAAGCGCGTCGCCGGGAGGATGCCTTCGGTCGATTCCACGTAAGCCGTGTCCAGCCCGAGGCCGTCGGTCAGCTTCAGCCAGCGTTCGATGCCGCCTTCGGAGCCAATGTCGCCGTCATGGTCCTCGATGCGGTGGCGCCATTCCACGCGCGTGGCACGATCGCGGAAGCGCGAGATCACCACCGCGTCCTTGATCGGGATGGTGCTCTGGTAATAGTAACGGTTCAGCGCCCAGGCCTGGACCTGGCCCTTGTTGAGCTTGCCGCCGTGCAGCAGCTTGTGGAACGGATGCAGGCTGTGATAGCGCGTCGCGCCGATATGGCGCAGCGTCGCCTCCAGCTCCTCGGCCGAGTTGAGCCTGATGTCCTTGCCGATTGAGAGCGCGGTCATTCCAGTCAGTGACGCGGCATTCACAGTTCGATCTCCGTTCCGTCAGCGGGTATCTGCCAGCCCGCCGCTTCAGCGGCCTTGCGCTCGGGGGACGCGGGCAGCAGCGCGGGGTTCGAGTTATTGATATGCAGAAATATCTTCCTGTCGAGTGCGAGGCCGGCGAGCCGCGCGATGGCGCCGTGGTCGCCGGACATCGCGACATGGCCCATGCTCTTGCCGGTCTTGTGGCCGAGCCCGGCCTTGATCATCTCGTCGTCCTGCCACACCGTGCCGTCGAAGAACACCAGCGAAGCGCCGTCGATCTCGGCCTTGAGCGCGTCGGTGACCTCGGCGCAGGCGGCAATGAAGTAGAAGCATTTGCCGGTCGCTTTGTCGGTGATCTTCAGCCCCAGCGTATCGCCCTCGCCGGTGTCGCCGCCGGGATGCGCCTTGCCTTCCAGGTACCAGGCCGATTTGCCCGAGACCGCGAAGGGCAGCACCTCAAGCCCTGAGCGCGCCCCGTCCGGCAGCCGCGGCTCGAACGGCTCATTGATGCCGATCGGCAGGCGCTGCACGTTCTTCTCGTTCAGCACGTTGAAGATGCTGTTGGCCTTCAGGATCGCCAGCACCTTCTCATGCGCATAGACCGTGAAGGGCGAGCCCTCGCGCATCGACAGCAGGCCTGCCACTGCGTCAACTTCGCTGTTGGTCAGGATCACGCCTGCGATCGGTGTATGGCGCAGCGCGCCTGTCTTCGGATGCAGCTGCGGCGTGGCATTCAATTGCTGGCGGAGGTCGGGGGAGGCGTTGATCAGAAACCAGTGCTCGCCGTCGCCAGTGAAGGCGACCGAGGCTTGGGTCCGTTGCAGCTCTTGGCCGTTTTCACGGGCCGTCCGGCAGCCCTCGCAGCCGCAATTCCATTGCGGCACTCCGCCGCCGGCTGCGGCGCCCAGGACGACGACGCGAAGCATGATCCGTCTCCTGGAGACAATGTCGCGAGGTGGACCTCACGCCAACACAAATCCTGTCTTCCGGACATGCATCGTGACCGAAAGATCCACCTGCGCAGAACGCGAACCAACCGCTTACTTGCGGGTGGCGCTCACATACATGTTGATTTCCATGCCACAGGGCACTTCGACGATCTTCGGGGCTTTCCAGGCCATTTCGGCTCTCCATTTTCGAGATTTCGGACGTATCCGCCCGGAGCTAAGTTACTGCGAGCACAAAAGTTCGCCAGTGAAATTTTCCCGAGCAAGGGCATATTGCGCCGCGAAAAAAGCGTCGGGAACAGTACTTTCTGGTGATGCGGCTCTGCGCTTGGGCGTATTCGGTCGCGAACCCTGTCCTGATAAAGCAGTTGTGAGTGCAGTGCAGCTTTCAATCCGGTACAGGCGACCCAACTGGAACTTCGTGATGCCCAGATATTTCTTCAACACCCGTATCGGCGACGAACTGATCGTGGATCCTGAGGGAGAGGATTTGCGCAATCCCGACCGTGCCTGGGAGGTTGCCCGCCAGATGATTCTGGAGGTGCTGCGATCGGAAGGCACCCAGCCGGCCCTGCTCGAGGCCGTCATCGAGGTCACCGACCGCGAAGGCGAGATCGTGCTCGAATTCCCCTTCACCGAGGCACTGCTGGACATCCCGGACCAGTCCGCGACGCGGCATTGAGGCCCCGACTTTCTCCTCGTCATTGTGAGCGTAGCGAAGCAATCCAGTCTGCCTCCGCGGAGGCAGACTGGATTGCTTCGTCGCAAGCGCTCCTCGCAATGACGGAGAATGAGCCTCACCCGGCATCCCCCCGCCCTTCGCCCCTGCGAAATCCGCATGGCTTTACCGCGTTCCCGGGGCTAAAAGACGCCGGTTAAACGGAGCAAGCCATGCAAGATCTCTGGCGCCTGTCGGCGGCCGACCTCGCCAACCTCATCAAAACCAAAAAGGTCTCCGCCAGGGAGGCCGCGCAGGCCGGCCTGGCCCGGCTCGACGCCGTCAATCCCAGCCTCAACGCCGTGATCGACCACCGCCCGGAGGACGTGCTCAAGCAGGCCGACGCCGTCGATGCCGCCCTCGCCAGGGGCGAGGACCCCGGCGTGCTGGCCGGCGTGCCCGTCACCATCAAGGCCAATGTCGACCAGGAGGGCTTTGCCACCACCAACGGCCTCAAGCTCCAGCGCGACCTGATCGCGCGCGAGGACAATCCGGTGGTCGCCAATTTCCGCAAGGCTGGCGCCGTTCTGCTTGGGCGCACCAATTGTCCGGCCTTCTCCTATCGCTGGTTCACCACCAATTTGGTCCACGGCGACACCAAGAACCCCCGCGACGCCTCGCTGACGCCGGGCGGATCGTCCGGCGGCGCGGGTTCGGCGGTCGCGGCCGGCATCGGCCATGTCGCCCATGGCACCGACATCGCCGGCTCGATCCGCTATCCCGCCTATGCCTGTGGCGTGCATGGCTTGCGCCCGACGCTCGGCCGCATCCCGGCCTTCAATCCGGCCCTGCCGGAGCGTCCGATCGGGCCGCAGATCATGGCGGTGTCGGGACCGCTGGCGCGCACCGTCAACGACATCAGGATTTCGCTCGCGGCGATGTCGGCCCGCGACATCCGCGATCCCTGGTTCGTGCCCGTGCCGCTGGAAGGCCCCGCGCGGCCCAAGCGCGCCGCGCTCTGCCTCAACCCGGATGGCCTTGCGACCGCGCCCGAGGTGAAGGCCGCGGTCATCGATGCCGGCAAACGGCTCGAGCGTGCCGGCTGGACCGTCGAGACAATCGAGAACACCCCGCCGATGCGCGAAGCCGTCGAGTGGCAGATCAAGCTCTGGCTCGGCGACGGCTACGAGGCGCAGCTCGAGATGGCCGAGCGTGAAGGCGATCCCGGCGCGCTGGCGTGCCTGCACGGCAACCGCGGCAGGGTCACGCCAATGGACCAGGCCAATTACGCCAAGGCATTGACCCGCCGCGCCACGCTGACCCGTGACTGGATGCTGTTCTTCGAGACATATGCGGTGCTGCTGACGCCGGTGTCCGGCGAGCTGCCGTTCCCGGATCATCTCGACCGCAAGGACGACGAATCGTTCAAGCGGGTCTGGGAAGCGCAACTGCCGCAGATCGCGATTCCCTTCATGGGGCTGCCGGGCCTGGTGGTCTCCACCGGTCTCGTCGGCAAGGCGCCGGTCGGCGTGCACATCGTGTCCGGCCGCTATCGCGAGGATCTCTGCCTGCTCGCAGGCGAGGCGATCGAGGCGGGCGGCGTGCCGCCGTCGCCGATCGACCCCGTGGGTTAGCGATGTCGGTGATCTACGACTTCAAGGCCAACTCGCTTCTCGGTGAAGAAGTCGCCCTGCGCAGCTTCGAGGGACAGGTGCTGCTGATCGTCAACACCGCGAGCAAATGCGGCTTCACGCCGCAATATCGCGGGCTGGAGGATCTGCATCGCGACCTGTCCCCGCGCGGCTTCTCGGTGCTCGGCTTTCCCTGCAACCAGTTCGGTGCGCAGGAGCCGGGACCGGCGAGCGAAATCCAGGCGTTCTGCTCGACCAATTACGACGTCACCTTTCCCCTGTTCGAGAAGATCGACGTCAACGGCAGCAATGCGCATCCGTTGTATGAGTACCTGAAACGCCAGCAATCCGGGCTGCTGGGTGCCTCCATCAAATGGAATTTCACGAAATTCCTGGTGGACCGTACCGGCAAGGTGGTCGCGCGCCACGCGCCGACCGCCCGGCCCGAAGGATTGCGGCAGCAAATCGAGACCCTGTTATGAGCGAGACAATCATGAGCGACGAATTTCCGGACCGCCTCTCGGTCGATCCGAACAGCCCCTTTTACAATGCGGACATCCTGGCGCGCGACGTCGGCATCCGCTTCAAGGGTGTCGAGAAGACCAATGTCGAGGAATACTGCATCAGCGAAGGCTGGGTCCGCGTCACCGCCGGCAACGCCAAGGACCGCCACGGCAACCCGCTGACCATCAAGGTGCACGGCCCGGTCGAGCCGTATTTCAGGGATAAGAAGTGACGGCGAAGCCGTCATTCCGGGGCGCGCGATAGCGCGAACTATGGTGCGCAGTTGCGCACCTGAGAATCTCGAGATTCCGGGTTCGATGCTGCGCATCGCCCCGGAATGACAGGAGCCAACACCATGTCCGTCCGCATCGTCGACGTCCGCGAGATCACGAAACAGATCTCTTCGCCGATCCGCAACGCCTATATCGATTTCACCAAGATGACGACGAGCCTGGTGGCCGTCGTCACCGATTTCGTGCGCGACGGCAAGCGCGTCGTCGGCTACGGCTTCAACTCCAATGGCCGCTACGGCCAAGGCGGCTTGATCCGCGAGCGTTTTGCCTCGCGCATCCTGGAGGCCGATTCGAAATCGCTGCTGAACGCGGCCGGCGACAATCTCGACCCCGACAAGGTCTGGGGCGCGATGATGACCAACGAGAAGCCGGGCGGCCACGGCGAGCGTTCGGTCGCGGTCGGCACCATCGACATGGCGGTGTGGGATGCGGTGGCGAAGATCGCAGGCCAACCGCTGTTTCGGCTGCTCGCTGAGCGTCATGGCGTCAAAGCCAATCCGCGCGTGTTCGTCTACGCCGCCGGCGGCTATTATTATCCGGGCAAGGACCTCTCGATGCTGCGCGGCGAGATGCGCGGCTATCTCGATCGCGGCTACAACGTCGTGAAGATGAAGATCGGCGGCGCCGCTATCGAGGACGACCGCACCCGTATCGAGGCGGTGCTGAAGGAGATCGGCAACGACGCGCAGCTCGCCGTCGACGCCAACGGCCGCTTCGACCTCGAGACCGGCATCGCCTATGCCAAGATGCTGCGGGATTATCCCTTGTTCTGGTACGAGGAAGTCGGCGATCCCCTCGACTACGCGCTGCAGGCAGCCCTGGCCGAATTCTATCCGGGACCGATGGCGACAGGCGAAAACCTGTTCAGCCACCAGGACGCCCGCAATTTGATCCGCTACGGCGGCATGCGGCCCGACCGCGACTGGCTGCAATTCGATTGCGCGCTGTCCTACGGCCTGTGCGAATACCAGCGCACGCTGGAGGTGCTGAAGACCCACGGCTGGTCGCCGAGCCGCTGCATCCCGCACGGCGGCCACCAGATGTCGCTCAACATCGCAGCCGGCTTAGGCCTTGGCGGCAATGAGAGCTACCCCGACTTGTTCCAGCCCTATGGCGGCTTCCCCGACGGTATCCGCGTCGAGAATGGCCACATCACCATGCCGGAGCTGTCAGGCATCGGCTTCGAAGGCAAGTCGGATCTCTACAAGGAGATGAAGGCGCTGGCGGAGTAATTCACGCGGCTGCGGCGGCATGCGCCGTTGCGATAGTCGCGCGCCCCCTCAACGTCGTCCTGGCTTTCGCCAGGACGACGATGGAATACGAAGCGAGTGCGTCTCTACGACAGCCGCATATCCAGCAGTCGCCGTCCTTCGCCCTTCAGCAGCTTCTTCACCGCGCTCGAGGCCACGACCTCGCCGTCGTTGGCGTAGGCTTCGTGGTTCCTCTCGATGTCGTCGAGGCGGTAGAGGTAGTTGACCATCACGCCGGCGGACTCGCGCACGCCCTTCGGCGAGAGATCGCCTAACCAATTGATGCGCTCGAGGCGCGCGCCGTTGCCGAGATGGAAGCGCGCGACCGAATCGATCAGCTTGCCCTTCGGCGTGCGCGCCTTGAGGAAGTAGTGCGCCGCGAGCGGTTCGATCACGCCGCGTAGCAGCGTCGTCGTCTCGGGGTTCTCGAACCATTTGGGATCGTCGAGCCGCTTCAGCACCTCGCGGTCCTCGTCCGACAGCGGCAAATCCTTGTCCTGCTTCACCCATTGCATGAAGCCCGGCACCGGCGACAGCGTCACGAAATTGTCGAGCTTGGGCAATTCGCGGCGCAGCTCCTCGACCACCTGCTTGATCAGGAAGCTGCCGAAGGAGATGCCGCCGAGACCGCGCTGGGTGTTGGAGATCGAGTAGAACACGGCGGTGCGGGCGCGCTCGATCGGGACGGAGGGGCGATCGACCGCGAGCAGCGGCGCGATCGCGCCGGGGATCGTCTCGGTCAGTGCCACCTCGACGAAGATCAGGGGCTCGTCGACCATTGCGGGATGGAAGAAGGCGTAGCAGCGGCGGTCGACCGGATCGATGCGGCGGCGCAGATCGTCCCAGTCGCTGATCTCGTGTACGGCTTCGTAACGGATGATCTTTTCGAGGATGTTGGCCGGGGTCGACCAGTCGATCCTGCGCAGCACGAGAAACCCCCTGTTGAACCATGACGAGAGAAGATGCGAGACGTCGCGATCGAGTGCGGCGAGATCGGCGTGCCCGTTCATCAGGTCGAGCAGGTCGGCGCGCATCTTGACGAGATCGCCGGTGCCGCCGGGCGCGCGGTTGAGGCGACGGATCAGCTCCTGCCGGCGCGGCTCGGAGGCGAAATGCAGGGCGCTGGCATCCTCGTCGGCCGGCTTGGCGCGCCATGTCTCGATCGCCTTGGACAGGCGTTCCCGATCCGGGCCGAAATCGCGCACCAGGGCTTCGAAAAAGGCGCGACGTCCCGCCGCATCCAGGTCCTGGTATATGTCGAGCACCTCACGCGCCATGGCGGTGCCCGAAGCTTCGCCCCGGCCCGACAGCAGCGCGCCGCAGAGCTCGATCAGCCCATCGGCGTCCGGCTTGGTGTCGGCAGAATCCCCGCGGCGAAGCAGCGTGCGGCCGCGCTCGGAGATGGTGGTGAGCAGGTCGGAGAAGAAGGCGTTGGCCATCGGGGCTTTCGTCTCAGGTTTGTGCGGTGCGGGAATCTTACACGGGATTTGGGCGGAAGCCGATCACAATCAAGCGGGGGAATTTGGCAAGTTTAGCGGCGGCGTGCGTTTCCAAAACCCAAAGAAAGCTGTCATGCCCCGGCTTGACCGGGGCATCCAGTACGCCGCAGCTTTTCGGTTCTAGCCGCGCCGTCCCGGAGTACTGGATCGCCCGGTCAAGCCGGGCGATGACACCGAGTGTGTGGCAAACTCCGTCGGCGTCCGCCCCGTCACCTGGCGGAACGCCGCCGAAAACGCCGGCACGCTGGCATAGCCGAGCTGGGTCGCGAGCTGCTTCACCGAGACATTGGCATCCGTCGACAGTCGCTGGATCGCCGCCGCAATTCTCGCGCGCTGGCACCAGCTCTTGAAGCTCAGCTGCGTCTCTGTCGAAAACAGCCGCGACAACGTGCGCGCGGAGGTTCCGACCTCGCGCGCCAGCGCATCGATCTCGTGCAGGCCGGTGGGATCGTCGAGCACGATCATGGCCGCGCGCCGGCAGCGCGGCTCGTGTGGCAGCGGCACGAAGGTCGCGGAATCCTCGGCCTGGACCAGTTCCAGCATCACCAGGCGAACCAGCAGATCGGTCCGCTCCTCGGTATTGCGCGCGTCGAACAGCGCGAGGATCGCCTGGTTCAGCAGCGGCGACACCCGCACCACGAATTCCTTGGTCAGTCCCTCATGGCGCTGCTCGCGCTTCAGCCAGGCAAGGTCGAAATACAGCGTGCGCATCTCGATATCGGCGAGCAGATCGATGGCGTGCTGGAGCCCGGCGGGGACCCAGACCGCGCGGTCCGGCGGCACCAGCCAGCGTCCCCCGGGCGTCGTCACCTGCATGGTGCCCCTGGCGGCATAGATCAGCTGAGCCTCGCGGTGCATGTGCGGATCGATCCGCATGCCCTTCGGGTAGTCGCGCGCGACCAGATGCACGCCCGCGGGCGAGCGATGGTTGCTCCGGACCTCCCGAAGGATTGGCGTTTCCAAGACAGTCATTGGCGGCATCCCGTCATGCCCAAGACATATAACTCATTTCGGAGCAGGAGAGGATTCGGAATGAACAGCCCCAGCCGGGTGATCAGTTTCGTCAATGCGGGCCATTTCATCGACCATTACGCGATGCTGATTTTCGCCGCCGCGGTGATCATCATGGGACCGGCGCTCGGCATGGCCTATTCGGAACTCCTGCCTTATGCGACGCCGGGCTTCGTCGCCTTCGGGGCGGGCTCGCTGCTCACCGGCTGGCTCGGCGACCGCTGGAGCCGCCGCCACATGATGCTGATCTTCTTCGTCGGCATCGGCGCCTCCATGATCTCCGTCGGCTTCGTGCAGACGCAGGCGCAGCTCGGCGCGGCGCTGTTCGCGATCGGCATTTTTGCCTCGATCTATCATCCCGTCGGCACTGCGATGATCGTCTCCTACGCCGACAGGCTCGGCCGCGAGATGGGCATCAACGGCGTCTGGGGCAATCTCGGCGTCGCATCGTCGGCGCTGGTCACCGGCGTGATCGGCCAGTATCTCGGCTGGCGGTTCGCCTTCATCGTCCCGGGCATCGTCACGATCCTGATCGGCATCGCGTTTGCGATGATGATCGTGCACGAGGACCGCAAGGGCTCGAAGCAGGCGGCAGCGCAGGCGCGGGTCGCCAAGCAGGACATGTGGCGCGTGATCCTGTCGCTGCTGATCGTGGTGATCGCGATTTCCACCACGTTCAACGCCGTCACCGTGGCGCTGCCAAAGCTGTTCGCCGAGCGGCTCGCCGATCTCACCAAAAGCCCGGCGCTGCTCGGCGTCATCGCCGCCTGCGTCTACGTGTTCGGCGCGATGACGCAGTACACGATCGGCCGGCTGCTCGACCGCTATTCGCTGAAGACGGTGGCGCTGCCGCTGTCCTTCATGCTGGCGCCGTTTTTGTACCTGGCCGCGAGCCTGTCCAATCTGCCGCTGATCCTCGTCTCGATCGGCATCGTCATGGGCGCGTTCGGACAGGTCACGGTCAACGACGCCATGGTCGGCAAATACACCAGCGAGGAATGGCGCTCGCGCGCCTATGCGGTGCGCTATTTCATCGGCTTCACCGCCGCCGGCGCGTCCGTCGGCCTGGTCGCCTGGCTCTACGAGCAGGGCGGCTTCGTCACCATGCTGCATGCCTTCGCCGCACTCTGCCTGCTCGCGATCGCAGCCGCGATCATTCTCCCGCGCGAGATCAGGACACCGCGGGCAGTGTGAGGGGAGTGCTCTCGTGTCCCGGACGCGCTGCAGCGTGCAACGCTGCTGCGCAGAGCCGGGACCCAGACGCTGCGAATTCCGGTGCCGCATGGGCCCCGGCTCTGCAGCGCACCGCCGAAGAGGCGCTGCGCTGCGTCCGGGGCACGAGCGGGGCATAAGGCCGGCACTCTCTCCACGCGTCATTGCGAGGAGCGTAGCGACGAAGCAATGACGGGGGGATGTGGCGGCGGCTTGCTTAGTCTGCCGATGATGCCATCATGCCAGTGTTTTGCCCGACGGAGCAAGCATTTTCGGCAAAGACGAAACTTGATTTCGGCAAAGACAAAATTTTATCCAGCCTTTTCAACCTCATCCCTACTGTGCATGGGGTTGTTTTCGCGTTTTTTGGTGTTGCCCCCTTAACCGGCCGCGAACTCAAGGAACTCCGGTTGCCTGCCGCGGGTTCTATCCCCGTCATCCCGGCACCTCGCCGGGCCAGATGAAGGGGGAACATTCCTGCATGCAGTGGAGCCTGCTCCGACCGGTCGGCCTTGTCCCCGCGGCGCTTGTCCTCACCACCATTGCAGCCAGTGCCGAGGGCGGCAAATCGGCCGGTCCCTCGGAATTCCTGCTGGTGGCGCAGATCGTGCTGTTGATCGCGGTCGGCCGCGGTCTCGGCGAGATCATGCAGCGCCTCGGCCAGCCCTCGGTGATCGGCGAATTGCTTGCCGGCATCCTGCTCGGGCCGTCGCTGTTCGGTTGGGTCTGGCCCGACGCGCAGCACGCGATCTTCCCAAGCACGCCCGAGCAGAAGGCGATGATCGACGGCATCGCGCAGTTCGGCATCCTGCTTCTGCTGCTTCTGACCGGCATGGAGACCGACCTGAAGCTGGTCAGGAAGGTCGGCAAGGCCGCGATCGCGATCTCGATCGCCGGCATTCTCGTGCCCTTCGCCTGCGGTTTTGCGCTCGGCGAGTTCCTGCCGGACGCGCTGTTGCCGAATCCGCAAGCCCGCCTGGTGGCGTCGCTGTTCATGGGCACGGCGCTGTCGATCTCCTCGGTAAAGATCGTCGCGGTGGTCGTCCGTGAGATGAACTTCATGCGCCGCAATGTCGGCCAGATCATCGTCGCGACCGCCGTCATCGACGACACCATCGGCTGGATCATCATCGCCGTCATCTTCAGCCTGGCCTCGCACGGCACGCTGGATATCGCCTCGGTGGCAAAAGCCGTGCTTGGCACGCTGGCCTTTCTCGCCATCAGCTTCACCATCGGCCGCCGCCTCGCATTTCAGTTGATCCGCTGGGCCAACGACAATCTCGTCAGCACCGCGCCCGTCATCACGGTGATCTTGCTGCTGATGAGCGTGATGGCGCTGATCACGCATCTGATCGGCGTCCACACCGTGCTCGGCGCCTTCGTCGCCGGCATTCTGGTCGGCGAGTCCCCGATCCTGACGCGGCAGATCGACGAGCGCCTGCGCGGGCTGATCTCGAGCTTCTTCATGCCGGTGTTCTTCGGTCTCGCCGGCTTGAGCGCCGACCTCACGGTGCTGCGCGATCCCCATCTGTTGATGCTCACCGGCCTGCTGGTCGTGATCGCCAGCGTCGGCAAGTTCGGTGGCGCTTTCGTCGGCGGAACCGTGGGCGGGCTGAACACACGGGAGTCGCTGGCGCTCGCAAGCGGGATGAACGCGCGCGGCTCGACCGAGGTGATTATCGCGAGCATCGGTCTTTCGATCGGCGTGCTCAGCCAGAACCTGTTCACGATGATCGTGACCATGGCGATCGTGACCACGATGGCAATGCCGCCGATGCTGCGCGCGGCGCTGGCGAAGCTGCCGATGAACAAGGACGAGAAGGAGCGCCTGGAGCGTGAAGAGTTCGAGAAGCGCGGCTTCGTCGCCAATCTCGAACGTCCCTTGCTCGCGATCGACGAGAGCGTCAACGCCAGCTTCGCCGCCCACATCGCCGGCCTGATCGCCGGCATGCGCGGCCTGCCGATCACGGTGCTGCACATCGGCAAGCGCGCCAAGGAGCAGGAGAAGGGCCGCGACGAAGAGGAAAGCCCGGAAGCGGTGGTGAAGAAGGCGGCTGAAGCGGTATCAGCGAGCGGTGACCAGGATGTCCGCAACGTCGATGTCACGACGCGGGTCCGCAAATCCGGGCTCGGTGAGGCGATAGGAGACGAAGCGAAGAAGGGCTTCGATCTCCTTGTCGTCGGCATCGACAAGGTCGCGGCTACCAAGGATCGATTCGACCGCAAGATCGAGGACATCGCAGCGAAGTTCGAAGGACCGCTCGCGATCGTGGCGGCCAAGGGCAAGCACCTGAAGCAGCCGATACCCGAGGCGCTCAACATCCTCGTTCCAGTCTCCGGCAGCGGCGTCTCCAAGCGCGGCGCCGAGGTCGCGGTCGCGCTGGCGCAGGCGGGATCAGGCTCGCTCCGGGTGATCTATGTCGCGACGACCCGCGACAAGGGCGCTCAGCGCGGCGCCTCGCGTGGTCTGAACCAGGAGGCCGGCATCCTGAAGGACGCCAGCGATCTCGCCGCCCGCTACGAGGTCGACATCACCACGACCTTGCGCGCGAACCGGGCGCCTGAAGCGGCGATCCTGCGCGAGATCGAGACCACCGACGTCGATCTCGTGGTGATGGGCGTCGATCGCATCCAGGCCGATCACCTCTCCTTCGGCGGCGTCGCCGACGCCGTGCTCAGGCAGGCAAAGGTCTCGGTGCTCCTGGTCTCGAGCGGCGAGGCGCGGCAGGTGGCGGCGGATAAGGCGTGACGGGGTCTCCTTGCCGTCATTGCGAGGAGCCCTTGCGACGAAGCAATCCAGAGTTTCTCCGTGGAAAGAGTCTGGATTGCTTCGCTGCGCTCGCAATGACGGCTGTGGTAGATAGCCGTGTCGTTTACTTCACCCCGGCCACAGCCACCGCCTTCGGCGTCTTCTTCGACGCACGCCAGTTCTCGAAGCGCTGCACCACCACGAAGAACGCCGGCACGAACAGCACCGCGAGGCAGGTCGAGGCCAGCATGCCCGAGAACACCGTGATGCCGATCGACTTGCGCGCGCTGGCGCCGGCGCCGGTCGCGATCACCAGCGGCACCACGCCGAGGATGAAGGCGAACGACGTCATCAGGATCGGGCGGAAGCGGGCGCGCGCAGCTTCAATCGCGGATTCCAGCACCGGCTTGCCGTCGCGGCCGTGCAGCTCGAGCCCGACCTCGACGATCAGGATGGCGTTCTTGGCCGACAGCGCGATCAGGAGGATCAGGCCGATCTGGCAATAGAGGTTGTTGTCGATCTTCAGGCCGTTGAGGATCAGCATGGGGCCGAGCAACGACAGCGGCACCGCCAGGATCACCGAGATCGGTGCGTACCAGCTCTCGTACTGGCCGGCGAGCACCAGATAGACCAGCAGCATGGCAAGCCCGAACACCCAGTAGATCTGGTTGGAGACGGCCTTCTCCTGATAGGACATCGCAGTCCATTCGTAGCCGGTGCCCGGCGGCAGCGTCTTGTCGGCGATCTCCTCCATCAGCTTGAGCGACTGGCCGGAGGAGTAGCCCTGTGCGGGCAGGCCGATGACGGTCGAGGACGGATAGAGATTGTAGAGGCTGATCAGCGAGGGGCCGGTGGCCGGCGTGATCGTGGCGACGGTGCCGATCGGGATCATGTCGCCGTTCGAGTTTCGCACCATCATGTTGGCGATATCGCGCTCGGTGACGCGGAAGGCGGGATCGGCTTGGGTGTAGACCTGGAACACGCGGCCGAACTTGTTGAACTGGTTGACATACGACGAGCCGAGATAGGTCGACAGCGCCGCGAACACCTGGTCCGTCGTGACGTGCAGCGTCTGGGTCTTGATGCGGTCGATCTCGACGTTGAACTGCGGCACCGAGGAGCGGAACGAGGACTGGACGCGCTGCAGCGCGCTCTGGCTCTGGCCGTTGGAGACCATCGCGCCCGTGATGGCCTGGAGCTTGGCGAAATCGCTGTTACCGTCGCGCAGCTCGACCTGCATCGAGAATCCGGCCGCGTTGCCGATGCCCTGGATCGGCGGCGGCGGCAGCACCAGCGTACGCGCCTCCATGATCACCGCAAGCTTGTCGTTCAGCCCGTAGACCAGCGAGCGCAGATCCTCGCCCGGTCCTTTGCGCGCGTCCCAGTCCTTCAGGATGATGTAGGCGACGCCGGCATTGGCAAGGCTGGCGCTATTGTCGAGCGCGGAGATGCCGGCGATGGTGATGACCTGTTGGACTCCAGGCGTGTCCTTGATGAGCTCGCTCGCTCTATCGAGCACCTTCTGGGTCCGTTCCAGCGCGGCGCCGTCGGGCAATTGCACGGCGGCGATCAGATAGCCCTGGTCCTCGATCGGCAGGAAGCCGGTCGGCACCCGCGACAGTCCATAGCCGCCGATCCCGATCAGCACCAGCGCGAATGCGACCGAGATCGTGGCATGCCTGCACAGGAAGCCGATCAGCCTCGTGTAGCCGCGCTCGACGCGGTCATAGACGGCGTTGAAACCCCTGTAGAAGAAATTGCGCTGCGCGGGCGGCACGGTCGGCCGCAGCCAGAGCGCACATTGCGTCGGCTTCAGCGTCGCCGCGTTGATGGCGGACAAGAGCGCGGTTGCCGCGATCACCAGTGCGAATTGCGAATAGATCCGGCCCGTGAGGCCCGCGAGGAACGAGGCCGGCAGGAACACCGAGATCAGCACCAGCGTGATGCCGACGATCGGCGCGAACAGCTGGTCCATCGCCTTGATCGCGGCGTCGTGGCCGTTCATCCCCTGCTCGATGTTGTGGGCAGCGCCTTCCACCACGACGATGGCGTCGTCGACGACGATGCCGATCGCGAGCACGATCGCGAACAGGGTCGACATGTTGATGGTGAAGCCGAGCGCGGCCATGGCGGCGAAAGCGCCGATGATGGTGACGGGTACCGTGGTCGCCGGCACCAGCATCGCGCGCCAGTCCTGCAGGAACACCAGGATGACGACCAGCACCAGAAGGCCTGCCTCGATCAGCGTCATGTAGACTTCGTGGACCGAGGCCTGCACGAATTTGGTTGTGTCGAACGGTGTGTCGTACTTCATGCCCTGCGGGAAGGCCTTCGCAAGCTCCGCCATCTTCTTTTCGACGGCCTGCTCGACCTGCAGTGCATTGGCGCCCGGCGACTGGAACACGCCGATGCCGGTGGCCGGCTGCTTGTTCAGGGAGAAGATCTGGCTGTAGGTCTGCGCGCCGAGCTCGACCCAGCCGACGTCGCGCACCCGCGTGACGTCGCCGCTGGTGCCCGATTTGACGATGATGTTCTCGAACTCGGTGGTATCGTCGAGCCTGCCGTTGACGTTGAGGGTGTACTGGAACGCCTGTCCCGACGGTGTCGGCGGCGCGCCGACCTGCCCGGCGGAGACCTGCTGGCTCTGCTGCTGGATCGCCTGGATGACGTCTTGCGGCACCAGGCCACGGACCTGCAGCTTGTTCGGATCGAGCCACACCCGCATCGAATACTGACCGGCGCCGAACACGGTGACGTTGCCGACGCCGGGCAGGCGCGAGAGTTCGTCGCGCAGGTTGATGGTGGCGTAGTTGCTCAGATAAAGGCTGTCGAACGTCTTGTCGGGCGAGGTCAGCGTCACGAACAGCAGGATCGACGTCGATCGCTTCTGCACGGTGACGCCCTGGTTCTGCACCGACTGCGGCAATTGCGACAGCGCGCTGGAGACGCGGTTCTGCACCAGCACCTGCGCGAAGTTGAGGTCGGTGCCGATCTTGAAGGTCACGGTCAGCGTATAGGTGCCGTCCGAACCGCTGTAGGACTGCATGTAGAGCATGTCCTCGACGCCGTTGACCTGTTGTTCGATCGGCAAGGCAACGGTGTCGATCACGGTCTTGGCGCTGGCGCCGGGATAGCGCGTCGTGACCTGCACCGTCGGCGGCACCACGTCGGGATATTGCGCGATCGCGAGGTTGAACAGCGCGACGCCGCCGATCAGGATCATCAGCAGCGCGATGACGTTCGAGAGGACCGGCCGCTCGATGAAGAACTTTGAGATCATGGCAGGCGCTCCTTACTTGGCAGACGCCTGCGGCTGCTCGATCTTCGTCACCTGCGGATCGATCTTCTGGCCCGGAATCACCCGCAGCAGACCCGCGGTCACCACGCGGTCCTCCGGCTTCAACCCGCTTTCGATCACGCGCAGGCCGTTGTCGACGGGACCGATCTGCACCTTGCGCTGCTCGACGACGTTGTCGCCGTTGACGACAAGGAGATAGCGGCCGCCCTGATCGCTGCCGAGCGCGGTGTCGGGCACGAGCAGGGCGTCCTTCTCCTGGGTGAAGGGCACGCGTACGCGGACGAAATAGCCGGGCAGCAGGACGCGCTTGTCGTTGGGGACGAGGCCGCGCACCGCGAGCGTGCCGGTCGACTGGGTGAGGGTCGGGGCGACATAGTCGAGCTTGCCCTCATGCGGATAGCCGGCCTCGGTCTGCAGGCCGACTTGAATAGGAAATTGCTTCATGTCGGCGGCGGTCAGCCCCCGGCGGGCGGCCTCGGCGCGGATGCGCAGCACGTCCTGCTCGTTGACGGTGAAGTTCACATAGATCGGGTCCATCGCAACGATGGAGGCGAGTTGAGTCGGCGAGGAGACCCCGACGAGTTCGCCGATCGAGACCATATGCGCGCTGACGACGCCGTCGAATGGTGCGCTCACCTTGGTGTAGCCGTAGTTGACTTCGGCGAGACGGGTGTTGGCCTGGGCCTGCTGGAGGTTCGCCTGTGCGTTGTCGCGATTCGATGTCGAACTATCGAGCGTGGCCTGCGAGACGGCCTGGCGCTGCACGAGATCGCTCTGCCGCTTGTAGTCGGCTTCCGCCTGCCGGACCGAGGCCTGCGCGCCGGCCTCGGCCGCCTGCGCCTGATCGAGCTTGAGCTTGTAGGTCTCGGGCTCGATCGTGAACAGCTGGGTGCCTTGTTTGACGAACGCGCCGTCCTGGTAGTCGATCGATTGCAGGAATCCCTGCACGCGCGCGACGAGATCGACATTCTTGACCGGCGCGGTGTTGCCGGTGGCCTCGACATACCGCGTCACCGGGCGCTGCACGGGCGCGGCGACGTCCACCTTGGGCGGCGGCGGGGCGACGAACGTGTTCTTGTCCTCGCAGCCGGTGAGCGCGGCCACGGCCATCGCGGCGGCCAGTGCTCGCCCGACATGTCTCCACGCTCCGTTGCGCCGTGCGGGAGAGGCGGGATTCGCGCAGGTCATTCGGTGGCCCCCGGTTGCTGTCTGTCGGGGCGGGAGGCTACCAACAAATGCCCGAACGTGGAACACCATAGCCATGGCAGTCATCGGCCTTGCACGACAGCCTGCGCTGTGGCCTTTGGCAGTTTTGCCAGTCGCTGTGCCGCTCGGTCATCCCCAAGCGCTCACGTTCGTCGCCAAATTCATGAACGAGGCGGTGACGAACGGCACCTTGCGCAACGCCTATATCAACAACGGCGGGCTCCTCACCATGAGGGTTTGATGTCCCGCCGCAACCCGCGACCTCAGCGCGGCTTGATCTCCGCATATTTCGCCATCGCCTTCTCGAATTTCCGCTTGAACAGCCACATTGCGCCAAGGATTTCCCGGAAGCTCGCCGAGGTGCGCGCCCGGTCGGCCTGTCCGAATGCGAAGATGCTGTTGTTGCGCAGGTGTTTCATGATCGTCGGACTGGACACCCTGTAGTTCAGGAGATCGCCCGACTTGAGCGCCGACCGTGTTGGCGTGGGAACGATCTGGATCAGCTCGAACAGCTTCATCTGGTCGATCGGGTCGGGCAGCGTCTTCACGATTCCCGGGATCTCCCGGAAAATATCTGCATGTGCGTTCATCAGGCCATCGCGTACGTTGGTCCAGTGATTGAAGCGATGATCGGTGCCGCGGGCCCGCGCCTCCTCCTTGTCGTCCCGCGCGCTCAACCCGGGATCCGTGGCCGCGATCTCGCCCTTGATGGCGTCCCATTTCCTGCGGCCGTTGCGGTCCTCGGACGGGCCGGTCTGGAAGCTGCCCATATAGGTGTTCGAGCGCCCGTTGCGGACGTTCTGCTTGCCGTTGGTCTCGGCGAAGAACAGCCCGAGGCTGATCCGGCCCGCGGCTTCGGCGTGGTCAGGCGCAAGCCCCTTGGCGCGCGCGATCGCGACCGCGAGATCGACCACGTCCTTGAACGGCGTCGCCGAGTCCTGCGCGCCGGCCGGCGGCGCTTCCATGATCTCGAACAGCTTTGAGTATTCGTCGACCAGCGGCTCGATGTCGGCATCGAAATAGGCCGGTGGTATCTCGAACTTGTTGGGCCTGCCGATCCGCGACGGCATAGCGTCGGTGAGATCCTTGTAGGCACTGATCACGGCGACGCGTGCGAGATACAGCGCCTGGCCCGGCAGGTTCGGCAGCGGCTGCTTGGCTTCGATCTGGCGGCGCCGCTCGGCCAGAATCGCCTTGAAATCGCCGAGCGCACGCTCGTAGGTCGCAACCGCCTCCGATTGCCTGCTCGTAAGCGTTTGCGCCCGGCTCGGGACGAACGTCGTGAGGAGCAGCCCAAGCGCGGCGATGATGGCGAGGAATTGACGTCGTGCAGGCATGGCCGGTTCCCCCAACGATTCGTCGGTTGGGGGATCGTAGCCTAGTCGTTGGCTTCGGGCGGCAGGAAGTCGACCTCGTGCAGCGCCGAGATGCGCACGACCTCGGCCGGGTCAGTCAGGTCATGGAGCTGGTTGAACAGCGCCTCCAGCTTCTGCATCGGCGAGACCCAGAACAGCGCGCGGGCGGGTTTGTCGGATTTGTTGAAATAGCCGTGCGGGATGCCGCGCGGTAGGCGCACGAGGTCGCCGGCATGGGCCTTGACCCATTTTCCGTCGAGCTTGAGGTCGAGCGTGCCTTCCTGCACCAGGATGAATTCGTCCTGGGTCGGATGGATGTGCACCGGCACGAACTGGCCTGGATCGCTGTTGGTCTCGAACGCGAAGGTGGACTCGGTGACGGCCTTCGGGAAATAGACCTGTCCGAGGATGTTCCAGGTCTTGCCGCCATAGCCCGTACCGTTCGCGGTGATGCCCTTTTCGAGTGCAGTCATGGCTCGCCTCCAATGGGATTGTAACTGAGACGGAGTGTTGCGCAGCAGCCATGCGCTGTCCATGCGCAAGACTCGTACTAATGCCTGTCGCGTTCAGCCGCCTGCCTGCGCAGAAAGCCTTCGAGATCGGCCTGCACGGAATAGGGCGTCGGGATCGGATCGCCCGCGTCGTCGACGGCGGTGTCGAGAGAGCGGCGCAGCATGCGCGCGAGCTCGGCCTTGCGGTAGGGCTTTGCCAGAAGCGGCGCGCCCTTTGTGGCGCGTCCCTGCGCATGCGGGGCGTCGTAGGCATAGCCCGACGTGAATAGCACCCGCAGCGAGGGGCGCGCTGCGACCATCTCGTCGGCGAGCTCTCGTCCATTCAAGCTGCCGGCCATCACGATGTCGGTGAAAAGCAGGTCGAAGGGTGTGCCTTCGGCGGCGATGGCGAGCGCCTCGGCCGCATTGGCGGCCGGGATGACCTTGTAGCCGAGGCTTTCGAGCTGGACCGTGACGTACTGGCGGACGTCGCGGTCGTCCTCGACACAAAGGATGGTTTCCGTCCCGCCCACGACCTTGCGCTCGTCATATCCGGTCGGGCGAAGCGTGCTCGCCTCCGCCTTCGGCAGGTAGATCGTGAAAATCGTGCCGCGTCCTTCTTCGGAAGCGACCTTGATGCCGCCGCCGGACTGCTTGATGAATCCGAACACCATGCTGAGCCCTAGCCCCGTGCCCTTGCCGACGTCCTTGGTCGAGAAGAAGGGATCGAAGATCCGCTCCAGAATGGCCGGCGGAATGCCGGTGCCGGTGTCGGCGATCTCGATCTCGACATAGTCGCCGGCATAACCGGCCCCGACCGCCACGGCCTCGCGGACGCCGAACACGACGTTGCGCGTCGTCAGCGTCAGTCTGCCGCCGTCCAGCATCGCGTCGCGAGCGTTGATCGCGAGGTTGAGAAGCGCCGAGCTCAATTGGCCGCGATCGACCAGGGCGAGCCAGATGTTGCCGTCGAGCCGGGTCACGATCTCGATCTTCTTGTCGAAGGTTGCCCGAAGCAGCTTTGCGAGTTCTTCGAGCAGTTCGTTGACGTCGCTCTCGGACGGCTTGAGCGCCTGCTTGCGGGCAAAGGACAACAGGCTCGACGTCAGCGCGGCGCCGCGATCGGCCGCGTCGCTGATCAGCTTGGTGATGGTCGCGAGCGGCGGATTATCCTTCACGGCATCGGCGAGGATCTCGATCGTGCCCGTGATCACGGTGAGCATGTTGTTGAATTCGTGGGCGATGCCGCCGGTGAGCTGGCCGACCGCCTCCATCTTCTGGGCCTGGATCAGTTGCTCCTCGGCGGCGCGCTTCCGGGTGACGTCCTTGACGAAATTGTTGATGAGGGTGCGCCCCCCAATGTGGAGCGCCGTGCTGGACGCCTCGATCAGGATCTCGTCGCCGTCCCGGTGCAGCAAGGTCGCTTCGAACCGGATGCCGATCGGCGTATCCGACAGTTCGGGCAGCAGCCGCATCATGCGTTGCCTGAAGCCGTCGCGCAGCGGCTCGGCGATCAGGAGGTTGACGACGTCGGTGCCGAGCGCCTCCTTGCGCGTCCATCCGGTCAGGGCCTCGGCCTGAAGGCTCCATTCCAGCACGATGCCGTTCTGGTCGGTCTGAACGAAGGCATCGAGCGCGGTCTTGATGACGGCTTGCGTCATCTGTGCGCTGGCCCGCGCCTGCTCGGCCAGTTGCGCGGCGGCACGTTTTTCCTGCGCGGTTTCGATCGCCCGCGTGCACAGACGAGCGAGCAGGACGGCAATGGCGCCGCTTGCGAGCAGGGCGACAATCTGGGCAATGCCAAACCCGATGCCGGTCGCGGCATAGGAGACGAGGAGAGCCGCCGCGGTCACGATGACCTGCGCGGCCATCGCGAGTGTCAGAAGCCCCCTGAGTTTCATGGTCTCACACCAACGCGTCAGTCGCGGACCCCGGTGTCCACCCTGTCAATGTCCGGCTCCACGTGAGCTACAGATGTGAGCTACAGATTCCCCGCGACGGCGTCGAGGGACAATTTGCGACAGGGCCGGATGGTGGCGCTTCAACCTGCCGGCGAATCGGTCTGGCGTAGCGTCGTCACCCAGATCACGCGGGCCGTCTGCTGGGTCGGGTTGTCGAACATGTGCGGTACGATGCTCGGAAAGCGAAAGCTGTCGCCGGCCTCGAGCAGATGGGCCTGGTTGTCGAGCCACAGTCGCAGGCTGCCCGAGAGGATGTAGCCCGCCTTCTCGCCGGTGTGCTGCAGGAAGTCGGTGCCGGACGAGGCGCCGGGATTGAGCGTGAGCTCGTAGAATTCGAGCTGGCCTTTGTCTGCCGGCGTCAGCGCTTCCTTGACGACGCCGCTGGCGGTGAGCCGGAGCAGGCGCCGGCTGTTCTTGCGCACGATATAGCGCTGCACGTCGGCGGGATCGGTGGTCTCGAAGAAATAGGAGATGGGAACGTCGAGCGCGATGCTGAGCAGGCGCAGCGTGCGTATCGACGGCATGGCGCGCGCGCGTTCGAGCTGGCTGATCATGCCGTTGGAGAGGCCGGTCTTGTTGGCGACGTCCTGGATCGACAGGCCCGCACGCTGCCGCAATAGCCGCACGGTCTCGCCGAGGCGCTGGTCGACGGCATCGTCGGCCTCGATCGCCGGGGCATCCTTCGGATCGTTGATCTCGCGGCGACCATCCATGTCGCTCTCCCATGCATCATCTCAGCCCGGACAACGACGGTCCGGAGCTTCAGTCGAAGTGAAAAGGTCGCGCATCCTAGCAATACGATTGACAGCTGTATTTAGTCGTGATGAACTTTTGATAGAAAAATTTAGAAGCACTAAAGCCCACTCCTGTCCCTTTGCCGGGGATCTCGGGGGCGCGGGAGACGGTGCCACGTGCGACAACGGAGAGTGGTCATGGCGGACGACACCGGGAAGTTCGGCGTTGGGGCACTGCATCTCGGCAGTCCGAATCGCCGTCAGATCTTTCAGCTCGGCGCGGGCGCGGTGGGATGGACGCTTTCAGGCAACGCATTCGCGCAGACCGAACGCCCGACCCATCCGCCTGAAAAGCCGCGCGGGCAGGTGATCGCGGCGCTGTCGCAGGAGCCGACGGTCTTTCATCCCCTGATGCCGGGCATCGAAGTTGATCAGGGCATCTGGTGGCAGGTGTTCTCGCCGCTCTGGTTCATCGACCCCGATGGCAAATTCGTTCCCGACCTGGCCCGCGAGGTCCCGACGATCGAGAATGGCGGCCTCTCGGCCGACGGCCTGACCTGGAAGATCAAGCTCCGCAGCGACGTGAAATGGCACGACGGCACGTCGTTCACGGCCGACGACGTCAAGTTCTCGCTGGAGCTGATCAACAATCCCGATTTCCGCGCGCGCAGCCGCGTCGGCCATAGCCTCGTGAAGGACATCAAGGTCGTCGCGCCGGACGAGATTCACTGGCGCATGGAAGCTCCCTATTCGCCCTACATGTCGATCCTGGGATCGCTGACCTTCATCGTGCCCAAGCACATTTTGGAGAAGGTGACCGATCCGAACGCCTCGCCGTTCCACAATGCGCCTGTCGGCACCGGACCGTTCCGCTGGGGCGAGCGCGTGCCGGGCGACCACATTCAGCTGAATGCCCACACCGGCTATCACGGCAAGGGGCCGTATGTGGAACGCGTGGTGTTCAAATACATTCCAGATCTCACCGTGCTCTACACCCAGTTCCGCACCGGCCAGGTCGATTACACTGGCCTGCAAGGCATTCTGCCGAACTTCGTGCAGGAAGCGAAGACGCTGAAGGGCCGCAAGATCTTCGTCTCCTCGACGTCCTCGGTCGAGCACATCGCACCGAATCTGGAGTTCGGCGCGTTGGCGGACCGCACGGTGCGCGAGGCGCTTTATCTCGCGATCAACAAGCAAGCGATCATCGACGCCCTGAACTACGGCTTGCCGACGCAGACCGAAAGCTTCGTGCCGCAACAGGCCTGGTCGTTCCAGCAGGGATTGCCGCAGCACAAATACGATCCGGCCAAGGCCAACACGCTGCTCGATGCGGCCGGTTGGGTCCGCGGCGCCGGCGGCGTGCGCGAGAAGGGCGGGGTCAAGCTCGAATTCGCCAATTCCACGACGTCGGGCAACGCGGTACGCGAGCAGACTCAGCAGTTGCTGATCCAGGACTGGCGCGCGATCGGTGCCGCGATGCGCGTCAACAACATGCCGGCCGCCGTGATCTGGGGCGACTTCTGGCAGCAATCGAAATTCAACTCGGTGATCGTGGGGGTGAATTTCATGCTCGGCAGCGACCCCGATGTGACGCCCCGCTTCGGCTCCGGCGCCATTCCTGCCAAGGGTGGCCGCGGCTACAACACCTATCAGTATCGCAACCCGGAGGCGGATCGGCTTCTCGCCGAAGGTGCCAAGCAGTTCGATCTGGCGCAGCGCAAGACGACCTATGGCAATCTGCAGAAGCTCATACGCGACGACCTCGCGATCCTGCCGCTGTTCCAGGGCTTCATCGCCGAAGGCGTGAAGGAAGGGCTCCAGGGTTTCCGCCCCAACATCAACATGTCGATCAACTGCTGGAACATCCGCGAATGGTATTGGGCCTGATGGTTCAGGTGCGCGAGATCGCCTGAGATGGCCCGTTACGTCGCCAATCGCCTGGCGCAGGCGATCATGTTGCTGGTGATCGTGTCCGCGATCGGCTTCGCCATCCTGCATCTGGCGCCCGGCGGTCCGCTCTCGCAATTCGCGGCGTCCGCGCAGATGACGCAGGAGGATCTCGATCGCGTCACCCGGCAGCTTGGCCTCGATCGTTCGCTGCCGATCCAGTATCTCGACTGGTTCGGCCGGATGCTGAGGGGCGATTGGGGCCGCTCGTATCGCGACGGCGAGGCGGTGCTGGCGGTGATCTCGTCGCATCTCGGCGCTACACTTGAGCTAATGGCGACGGCGACCATCATCGCGGTGCTGCTCGGCTGCTGGATCGGCGTGCTCGGTGCGCTGCGCCGTTATTCGCTGTTCGATTCGCTCGCAACCGTCGGCGCCATGATCGCGCTGTCGATCCCGACCTTCTGGTTCGGCCTCGTCACCATCTATGTCTTCTCGGTGAAGCTCGGCTGGCTGCCGGCCGGCAACCGGCAGACCGTCGGCGACGGCTCGCCGCTCGATCTGCTCCATCATCTCATCGCGCCGGCGCTCGTTCTGGCGCTGGTCGAGACCGCGATGTGGGGCCGCTTCATGCGCTCCTCGATGCTCGAAGTCATTAACCAGGACTACATTCGCACCGCGCGCGCCAAGGGCATGCCGGAATGGCGAATCCTTACGGTTCACGCCCTGCGCAACGCGCTGCTGCCGATGATCACGGTGGGCGGCCTTCAGTTTCCGACGCTGCTCGGTGGTGCGCTGGTCGCTGAGACCGTGTTCACCTGGCCCGGCATGGGCCGGCTGTTCCTCGATTCGATCGGCTATCGCGACTATCCCGTGGTGATGGGCATCCTGATGTTCTCGGCGATCATGGTTCTGATCGGGTCGCTGCTCGCCGACATCCTCTATGCCGTCGTCGATCCGCGCATCCGGGTGGGCTAGGCATGGCGACTGCGGCCCTCTCCACCAATCAACTTGCACCGGGCCAGGCGGCGTGGCGGCGCTTCCGCCGGCATCGCCTTGCGCTCGCGGGCGCGTTGATCATTCTGCTTCTCATCCTTGGTTCGGCATTCGGCCCGTACCTCCTGCCGTTCGACGACACCTATATCGACATCATGAAGCGGTTCGCACCGCCGCTGTCGGGCGCGCACATCCTCGGCACCGACGAGCTCGGCCGCGACGTGCTGGCGCGGCTGATGATGGGCGCGCGTGTCTCGCTGTCGATCGGCTTCGTCGCGATGGTGATCGCGATGGCGGTGGGCATCGTCGTCGGCGCCTTCGCCGGGTTCTATGGCGGCGTGGTCGGCGCGGTGCTGATGCGGCTCGTCGATGCCATGCTGTGCTTTCCGACCATCTTCCTGCTGCTTGCGCTCGCGGCGCTCATCGAGCCCGGCTTCGTCACCACTACCGTGCTGATCGCGGCAACCGCCTGGATGTGGGTGGCCCGCGTCGTCGAGGCCCAGGTGCGCTCGCTGCGGGAACGCGAGTTTGCGGTTGCTGCACTCGCGTTCGGCTCGTCGAACCTGCGGATCATGTTCCGCGAACTCGTGCCCAACGCTATTGCGCCGATTGTGGTGGCGGCGACGCTGAACGTCGCCAAGGCAATTCTGCTGGAATCCTATCTCAGCTATCTCGGTTACGGCATCCAGCCGCCGGCCGCGAGCCTCGGCAACATGCTCAACAATGCGCAGATCTATCTCACCAGCGCGCCCTGGCTCGCGATTGCGCCGGGCCTCGCCATCACGCTGGCGGTGACGAGCTTCAACTTCCTCGGCGACGGCTTGCGCGACGCGCTCGACCCGCGGATGAACATCCCATGATCTGCAAACCAGCGACGAGCCGAGCTGTCGCGATCGAATTGAATATCTGGAGTGTCCCATGTCCCCGCCGCTCACCCGCATAAACAGTGACGAACGCCTGCCGGCGCAGGTGGATGTCGTCGTCATCGGCGGCGGCGTGATCGGCGTCTCCGCGGCCTATCATCTCGCGAAAAAGGGCCTCTCCGTCGCCCTTGTCGAGAAGGGCCATGTCGGCGGCGAGCAGTCGAGCCGCAATTGGGGCTGGTGCCGCCAGCAGGGGCGTGCGCGTGAGGAGATACCGCTGGCCCGCGAGGCGCTGCGCCTGTGGGAAGACATGCAGAACGATGCCGGCGTCGATGCCGGCTTCCGTCGTACCGGCGTGCTGTTCCTGACCAAGAGCAAGGACGAGCTCGCCAGCTGGGAGCGATGGGCCGCAACGGCGCGCGAGATGCAGGTCCACTCCACGGTGCTGACGCCGGCGGAGGTCGCCGAGCGCCTGCCCGGCAACGCCGAGACATGGGTCGGCGGCCTGCACACGCCGAGCGACGGGCGCGCCGAGCCGTCGATGGCGGTGCCGGCGCTTGCGACCGCCGCGCGAAAGCACGGCGTCACCATTCATCAGGGCTGCGCCGCGCGTGGGTTGGAGACGCAAGGCGGACGGGTGAGCGCCGTCGTCACGGAGAAGGGCACCATTCGCACGCAATCGGTGCTGCTGTCCGGCGGCGCCTGGTCGTCGCTGTTCTGCCGCCGCCACGGCATCGAGCTGCCGATCGGCCTCGTCAACGCCACCGCGTGCCGGACCACGCCGGGGCCGGAGATCACCTCCGGCGCGCTCGGCACCGACTTCTATTGCATCCGCCGCCGCCTCGACGGCGGCTTTACGCTGGCGCTACGCAACCGCGGCACGGTCGAACTGTCGCCCGATCTGTTCCGCTACGCGCGGACCTTCTGGCCGACCTATCTGCATCGCAAGAACGGGTTGAAACTGTCGTTCGGCAAATCCTTCTTCGACCAGCTCATGCGCGGCACGAGCTGGAGCCTGGACAAGCCGTCGCCGTTCGAGACCGAGCGCGTTCGCGATCCCGCGCCTGACATGTCGCTGGTCAATGCCGCGCTGGCTTCGCTGATCAGGTCGAATCCTGAATTGAAGGACATCGAGATCGCGGAAGCGTGGGGCGGCACGATCGACTGCACGCCGGATACCATTCCGGTCATCTCGCCGGTCGACGCCTTGCCCGGCTTCTTCCTCGCCACCGGCTTCTCCGGCCACGGCTTCGGCATTGGTCCTGCGGCCGGCAAGCTCGCCGCCGACATCGTGACGGGCGCGACGCCGCTGGTCGATCCCGCGGCCTACAGCCACAAGCGCCTGATCGACGGCCGCCGGCTCGCGCCGGTCAGCCCGTTCTGAGGGTTTGGCGGCATGACGGTTCTGTACAAGGCCAACATGGTTCGGGGCGCTGAGTGGGCGGGCTTCTTCGCCGAGCGCGCGCCCGATCTGCCATTCCGGCTCTGGCCCGACATCGGCGATCCCGTCGACGTCCACTATCTCGTGGCGTGGGTGCCGCCGGACGACATCGCGACGACTTTTCCAAATCTCGAGCTCGTCTTCTCGGTCGGTGCGGGCGTGGACCAGTTCGACGCGTCAAAAGTTCCGCCGCACATTCCGCTGGTGCGCATGCTGGAGCCGGGCATTGCCGAGACGATGGTCGAATACGTCACCATGGCGGTGCTCGCGCTGCATCGCGACCTCCTGTACTTCATCGGCCAGCAGAAGGCGCAGGTCTGGCGCGAGATCCGGATCACGCCGGCGAAGCGGCGGCGCGTCGGTGTGATGGGCCTCGGCCAGCTCGGCCAGGCCGTGGTCGAACGGCTCAGAGCTTTCGACTTTCCACTTCTCGGCTGGAATCGCTCGCCGCGCGAGATCGAGGGCGTCGCCTGTTACGCGGGCATGGAGACGTTGCCGGATTTCCTTGCGCAGACCGACATTCTCGTCTGCCTGTTGCCGCTGACCGACGAGACCCGCGGCATCCTGGATGCGGATCTGTTCGCGCGCCTGCCGCGCGGCGCGTCGCTCGTCAATGTCGGGCGTGGCCCGCATCTGGTCGAAGCCGATTTTCTCGCGGCGCTCGACAGCGGCGCGTTGTCGGGTGCCGTCCTCGATGTCGCCGAGCCGGAGCCGCTGCCCGCGGGTCACCCTTTCTGGAGCCACCCGCGCATCCTGATCACGCCGCACAACGCCAGCATGACGACGCCGGATACGGCTGTCGATTTCGTGCTGGACGTGATCGCGCGCCACCGCCGCGGCGAGGATTTGCCGGGGCGTGTCGACCGTACGCGCGGCTACTGAGGATGCGATGATGATGGTGACATCAGTGCAGCCACGAACCCGGTTCACCTCTCCCGCTTGCGGGAGAGGTCGGCGCGTAGCGCCGGGTGAGGGCTCTCTCCTCTTCGGGGTCCTCGCTGGTGGAAGCACCCTCTCCCCAACCCTCCCCCGCAAGCGGGGGAGGGCGCGCACCTCGGCTGGGGCATGCGCGGGATTTTTCACATGAGCATCGGCGCAAATGCATCCGAGCAGGTCGCTGCCAACGCGCAGTCGCCGGTGCTGTCGGTTTCCGGCCTGACGACGTCCTTCATGCGCGAACGGCAATGGAGTCCCGTCGTCCGCGACGTGTCGTTCGATATTGCCTCGCGGGAAACCGTGGCGATCGTCGGCGAGTCCGGTTCGGGCAAGAGCGTCACCGCGCTCTCGATCATGCGGCTCATTCCGAAGGAGAACGGCCGGGTCGAAGGCAGCGTCCGGCTTGCCGGTCGCGACCTGCTGACGCTGCCCGAAGCGAGCATGAAGGATGTTCGTGGCAACGAAATCGCCATGATCTTCCAGGAGCCGATGACGAGCCTCAATCCGGTGCTGACCATCGGCTTCCAGATTGCGGAAGCACTGATCCAGCACCGCGGTCTGTCGCGCGCGGCGGCGGAGGCCGAGACCATCCGCTTGCTCGATCGTGTTCGCATCCCCGCTGCAAAATCGCGCTTCCACGAGCATCCGCATCGTTTCTCCGGCGGCATGCGCCAGCGCGTGATGATCGCGATGGCGCTGGCCTGCAAGCCGAGGCTGCTGATCGCGGACGAGCCGACCACAGCGCTCGACGTCACGATCCAGGCCCAGATCCTGGAGCTTCTGAAGGAGCTTCAACAGGAAGAGGAGATGTCGATCCTCTTCATCACCCACGACATGGGCGTGGTTGCCGAGATCGCGGACCGCACCGTGGTGATGTATGGCGGCCGGGCGGTGGAAACCGACGATACCTCGCGCATCTTCGCAGCTCCTTCGCATCCCTATACAAGGGCGCTGCTCGCGGCCGTGCCGCGCCTCGGCTCGATGGACGGGCGGACGCGGCCGATGCGTTTCCCGATCGTCGACAAGGCGACGGGGACCTCGGACGAGCCGGCGGAGACGCCCGATACGGTTTCGATTGCCGAGCGACCGCTGCTCGAAGTCTCCAACCTCACGACGCGCTTTCCAATCCGCTCGGGGCTGTTCGGCAAGGTCTCGGGCCGCGTCCATGCGGTCGAGAACATCTCCTTCTCCTTGCGCGCCGGGGAGACGCTGGCGCTGGTTGGCGAATCCGGCTGCGGCAAGTCGACGACGGGCCGCTCCATTCTCAAGCTGACGGAGCCGGACAGCGGCACCGTTCTGATCGACGGGCAGGATGTGCTGGCGATGAATGCCCGCACCCTGCGCGACTTTCGCAAGCAGATGCAGATCGTGTTTCAGGATCCGTTCGCGAGCCTCAACCCGCGCATGTCGGTGGGAACGGCGATTGCGGCCCCATTGCTCGCCAACGGGCTCGCCTCGGCGTCGCAGGCGCGGGAGAGGGTCGCCGATCTGCTCGATCGCGTGGGTCTCACCGCCGACATGGCCGCGCGCTTTCCGCACGAATTCTCCGGTGGCCAACGCCAGCGCATCTGCATTGCCCGCGCGCTCGCGCTCGGACCGAAGCTGATCGTCGCGGACGAAGCGGTCTCGGCGCTCGACGTTTCGGTCAAGGCGCAGGTCGTTAATCTGATGCTGGACCTTCAGGCCAGCATGGGGCTTGCCTATCTCTTCATTTCCCACGACATCGCGGTGGTCGAGCGCATGAGCCATCGCGTTGCGGTGATGTATCTCGGCGAGATCGTCGAGACCGGTCCGCGCGCGGCCTTGTTCGGCAATCCGCAGCATCCCTATACGAAGAAACTGATGGCGGCCGTGCCGGTGCCCGATCCAGCGCGCCGCGGCACCAGGCGCGAGGTAGCGAACGACGAGATCAGAAGCCCGGTGCGCGCGCCCGACTATCAGCCGCCCGTTCGGCAATATCGCGAGGTGTCGCCGGGCCACGTCGTCCAGGTCTGGGGCGAGGAATGGTCGGTCTGAGGCAAGCGCTTCAGGAGTTCACGTGCACGAAATCCCGCAGCAGTGGGTAGATTTCGTTGTTCCAGCGCTTGCCCGAGAACACGCCGTAATGGCCGACGCCGGCCTGCATGTGGTGGACGCGGCGATAGGCGCGCACGCCGGTGCAGAGGTCTTGCGCGGCCAGCGTCTGGCCGATCGAGCAGATGTCGTCCTTCTCGCCCTCCACCGTCATCAGCCCCATGCGGCTGACCGCCTTGGTGTTCACCGGACGTCCCCGATGCATCAGCTTGCCCTGGGGCAGAAGATGCTCCTGGAACACGTCGCGCACGGTTTCGATGTAGAATTCCGCCGGCAGGTCCATCACGGCGAAATATTCGTCGTAGAAGGTCTTGATGCTGGCCGCCTTCTCCTTCTCGCCCTTGGCGATGTGATCGGCGAGATCGATGTGCTGCTTGATGTGGCGCTGGAGATTCATCGAGACGAAGGCGGTGAGTTGCACGAAGCCGGGATAGACTTTCCGCAAGGCACCGCGGCACTGCATCGGCACGTAGTTGATCAGGTTCTGCTCGAACCAGTCGATCGGCCTGCTCTTGGCGAATTCGTTGACCCTGGTCGGCTGGATGCGCGTGTCGATCGGGCCGGCCATCAGCGTCAGCGTCGCCGGTCGCGAAGGATGGTTGCCCTCGCACATGATCGCGGCGGCCGCGAGTGCAGAGACCGAGGGCTGGCAGATCGCGACCATATGCGGGCGCGGGCCCAGTTGGCCGAGGAAGTCGATGAGATGCTCGGTGTAGTCGTCGAGCCCGAAACGGCCCTCGCTGCGGGGAATGTCGCGCGGATTGTGCCAGTCGGTGATGTAGACGTCGTGGTCCTGGAGCAGCGTCTTCACGGTACCGCGCAGCAGCGTCGCGAAATGGCCGGACATCGGCGCCACCAGCAGCATGCGCGGCTGCTCGCCCACGCCCTCCTTCTTGAAGCGCAGCAGCGAGCCGAACGGGGTCGCGTAAGCGATCTCCTCGGTCACGGCGACCTCGCGATTGCCGACCATGACGCTGTCGATGCCGTAGGCGGGGCGGTGATAGGTGAGGGTGGACCGGGAGATCAGCTCCAGCGCGGCCGACAGCCGGCCGACGACCTGATCCGATAAGCCCTGCGGCACCAGATTGAGGAATTTGAGCGCGGACGAAGCTCCCGACCGCCACGGCGCCGTCAGGTCCATATGGTTCTGAAAGGCCTGATAATACATCGACATCATACTGAAACGCCCACCTGTCCCGTGCTGCTATGCAATATCGAAGCCAAACCCGGGATGGGCTGCCCTCGAGATTGGCACGTCGCTTGCTGCTGTCTTCGCGGGAAGCACAGGCGGTGCGCACCCCTGCAGTCCGGGCGGGGTGCGAGTCACAGGCGTGAGGGAAGGCCACATGGCGAAGGCGACACTGACCATCAGCAGCAAGAACTATTCGTCCTGGTCGCTGCGTGGCTGGCTGCTGACGAAATTTTCCGGGCTCGATTTCGAGGAGATCGTCACCGCCCCGGACGACGCGTCGGCGCGCGCCGAAATCCTGCTGTTGTCGTCGTCGATTCTGGTGCCATGCCTGCGGCACGACGGTGCGATCGTGTGGGACACGCTGGCGATCGCCGAATATCTCAACGAGGCGATGCCGGATGCCGGGCTGTTGCCTAGGGATCGCGTTCAGCGCGCGCATTGCCGCTCGATCTGCGGCGAAATCCATTCAGGCTTCACCACCTTGCGCGCCTCGCTGCCGGTCAATTTGAAGGGGCACTTCCCCGGCTTCAAGATCTGGTCGCGCGCGCAGGCGGACATCGATCGCGTCTGGGCGATCTGGCGCGACTGCCTGGACAAATCGGGCGGGCCCTTCCTGTTCGGCGAGACCCGCACCATGGCTGACGCGATGTACGCCCCCGTGGTGACGCGCTTCGTGACCTATAACGTCAAGCTTGAGCCGCAGCTGCAGGCCTATGCCGATACCATCATGGCCATGCCGGAGATGAAGGAATGGATCGCGGCGGCAAGGGACGAGCCGGCCGAGATCGAGGAGCTTGAGGTCGAATATTAGGCAGGCCGGGTGCCATCTGCCTGTTTTGGGAGCGAGCATCCAACCGTCGCACCCAGCGGTCATGTCATTGAAGCCGTTAACTTTTGACGCCGGTGGCCGGCTGGCCCTGCTCAGGCGCTGCGCAGATATTGTGTGCGCCTGGTGGCCAGTTGCGACATCTAGCCGTGAACAGGCGCGTACGGGCCCCTGCGACTGATTCGGACGTGATTCGTTCGGGCCGCGTTCCGAAGGTTAAGGCGGGACGCGGCCCCGTTGCATTTTGAGACAAATCAGTGCTCAGGCCACGCCTGAATGCTTCATGCGCGGGACGCGCCAGCCGATGACGGTAGCTTCGACTGCGACACCGGCCGTGTGGTTCTGCCATCGTCCCTCGACATAGCGGCAGGCGAACGGCAGCTGATAGGTCCCGCTGTGGTCCTCGCACAGCACTTCGACTGCAAGGCCAGGCGGCGGTTCTCCGGCGCCGTCGAATTCCGCCAGTCGTCTGTCGCGCGTTGCCATCAAAAACTCCCCTAAACAAAGCCGCGGAAGGAGCGCCCAATTCCTCCGCGTGCAGATCATCGCTCCCCGTCCGAGGGAACAGCTGCAAGCTCAACGCGAGAATGCGGTGCGAGTGTGGTAGCCTCGACAGGCCGCGTGCAAAAAGCGCACATTGCCGTGATTGATTTGACGAGGAACCTGCATGTTGCTTCGAAGCGCCGGCGTCTGTTTCGCGATGCCACTGCTCGCCACGCTGGCGATTGCGCCGGTCCGCGCGCAGGACGTGCCCGGCATCGAGATCTGCACCGTCGAGAAGACCATGGAGCGCCGCACCAGCTGCCTCCAGAGCAACGTCGACTTCCTCCAGAAGACGATCACCAAGCTGAACCTCGATCACCAGCAAAAGCTGGACGCCGCGGCTCGCCAGATCGATGCGTTGAAGACGACCGTGGCCGGATTGCAGAAGACGCTCGGCGATCTCCAGGCCGCGCAGGCGAAGACCGCGGAGGATGTGAAGAAGAAGCAGGATGCGCCACCGGCGAAGGATGCGGCGAAATAGGCGCCGCGCTCAGGCGACGCGATATCGCTCCATCACGCTGCGCTCGGGCTCATAGCCAAGTCCGGGTCCGGTCGGCACCGGGACATGGCCGGTGGCATCGACGTCGGCGCGGCCGCCCCACAGGCAGGCCTCGCGTTTCAGGTAAAACATCTCGACCAATCCGTCGTCGCGTCCCGCCAGGAGATGCAAGGTCGCCAGCAGGCCGGGGCCGAAATACGGGGAGTGCGGAACGATCTTGACGCCGAGCCGATCTGCGAGCACCGCAACCTTCAGAAATTCCGTGATGCCGCCGACCTTGATCACCGACGGCTGGGCGTGGCTGACCGCGCCCGCCTCCATCATCTGGCGGAATTGATATTCCGTGCAGGCGTTCTCGCCGGCGGCGACGTCGAGTTCGCCCTTGCTGCGGACCTCGGCGAGCGCCGCAAAATCCTCCGGCGGCCAGACCGGCTCCTCCAGGAACATCGGCTGCGCGTCCCGGCATGTCCTGGCGAATGCGACTGCCTGCTCCCCTGACAGCGGGCAGTTCATGTCCACCATCAGCGGAATGCCGGGCCCGATCGCCGCGCGCGCGGCAAACACCGCCGGCGCCGTGGTCTCGTGCAGCTTGATGGCGCCATAGCCGAGCGCCAGCGCCTTCTTGCATTCGGCGGCGATGCTGTCGGGCGAACCGATCCGCAACAGGCTCGCATAGGCCGGAATGGCCGGGCGCCTGGTGCCGCCGAGCAGGCGGTGCAGCGGCACGCCCTTGACCTTGGCGGCGAGGTCCCACAGCGCAATGTCGAGCCCGGAGATCGCGAACATGGTGATGCCGTAACGCCCGAACAGATGCAGATTGCGCTGGATCTGCTCCATCAACGCGGGGATGCCGGCGGCATCGGGAACCTCCAGCCCGCGGGCCTGCGGTGCGATCATTTCCTCGACGGCACTGCGCGTGGTGCGGGGGCAGACATAGGCGAAGGCATCGCCCCAGCCGGTCAACCCGGCGTCTGTGCTGACCTCGACCATCACCATGTCGAGCGCGGTGATGGCGGAGGCGCCCTGACGGAAGCTCGCGACACCGGCGTCATAGGGGATGCGGATATGGTGCGCCCGCACATCGGTGATCTTCATGTCGCCGTTCCTCCTGCTTTCTCGTGAGCGGTTTCAAGGACGCCCCGAGTGTAGCCATGAACGCCCAGACGTTGCCAGTGGCTGGTCCGGCGTTATCCTCTTGCGGGACCGCAATGCCGATCAAGCGAAACCCGCGGACTTCGGTGCATCATGGTCGCGCTTCGAACGAGAAACGCCATGAACCCAGCCCAACGCGCGCTCTGGTATGTCGAGAGCCATCTCGCCGAGCCGATGACGCTCGACGAAATCGCTGCGATATCGGGCGTGTCGCGGTTCCACATCGTGCGCGCGTTTGCCGCAGCCGCCGGCCTGCCGGTGATGCGGTACGTGCGCGCGCGGCGGCTGAGCGAAGCGGCGCGCAGTCTTGCGAACGGCGCGCCGGACATCCTGTCGCTGGCGCTCGAGGCGGATTACGGCTCGCACGAAGCATTCACCCGCGCGTTCCGCGACCAGTTCGGCACCACGCCCGAGGCGGTGCGGGCCGCGCAATGCACCGGCCATCTCAGGCTCCAGGAGCCGATCCTCATGGACTCAACCATCTCCGACAAGCTCGCCACCCCGCGCTTCGAAACCACAAAGGCCTTTCTCGTCGCAGGTATCAACGAGCGCATCTCCTGCGACAACGGCGCGGCCATTCCTGGACTGTGGCAGCGCTTCCACCAGGAGGTCGCCGACATTCCCGCGCGCGTTGGACCGGTCGCCTATGGCGTCTGCTGCAACGGCGACGATGCCGGCAATTTCGACTACATCGCCGGCGTCGAGGTCGCCGATTTCTCCGAGCTGCCGCGCCGCTTCGGCCGTATCCGGATCCCCGAGCAGCGCTATGCGGTGTTCACCCACGCCGACCACGTCGCCTCGATCAGGCGCACCGTCAACGCGATCTGGAATCAGTGGCTGCCGGCCTCCGGCCTGAAGGCGGCCGATGCGCCGAACTTCGAGCGCTACGACGAGCAATTTGATCTCGCCACCGGCAATGGCGGCCTGGAAATTTGGATACCCGTGCGAGATTAGCGCGCAACGCTGGCATACCATCCCGCTTGCTTGGCAAGCCCCGGCGACTTTGTCATAACCGCAGGCAATCTTGCGTGTGGGGCCGTGCCGGACATCCCGTGCAAGTCAAAACAACAAGTCATAACAAGCAGCCGGGAGGGTCCCACATGTCCAACGTCCGCGTTCTCGCCACCGACCTCGAATTTCCCGAAGGGCCGGTCGTGATGCCGGACGGCTCGGTGGTGCTGGTGGAAATCCGCGGCCAGCGCCTGACCCGAATCCATCCCGACGGGCGCAAGGAGATCGTCGCGAAGATTCCGGGCGGCCCGAACGGCGCGGCCCTCGGCCCCGACGGCAAGATCTACATCTGCAACAATGGCGGTTTCTCCTGGATCCCGACCCGCAACATGATTATGCCGGGCCCGCAGCCCGACGATTATCTCGGCGGCTCGATCCAGCGCGTCGATCTGCAATCCGGCCAGATCGAAACCGTCGTGACGCGTTGCGGCGAGCACGATCTGCGCGGGCCGAACGATCTGGTGTTCGACAAGCAGGGCGGCCTCTGGTTCTCCGATCTCGGTAAGCGCCGCGCACGCGAGATGGACGTCGGCGGCATGTACTATCTCAAGCCCGGCATGAAGGAGATCGTCGAAGTCGTGCACGGCATACTGCCGGCGAACGGCATCGGTCTGTCGCCCGACGAGACCACCGTCTACATCGCGGAGACGCCGACGGGCCGGCTCTGGGCCTACGAGCTCTCCGCGCCCGGCACGCTCAAGCCGCGCGACGTGATCTATCGCGGCGAGCGGGGCAAACCGATCTGCGGCCTCGGCGGCTACCAGATGTTCGACTCGCTCGCGGTCGAAGCGAACGGCAATGTCTGCGTCGCCACCCTCGTCTCCGGCTGCATCTCGGTGATCGCGCCTGATGGTACCTTGGTCGAGCAGGTCCCGACCGGCGACCGCGTCACCACCAACATCGCCTTCGGCGGCCCCGAGCTGAAGACCGCCTACATCACGCTCTCAGGCAAGGGCGAGCTGATCGCCATGGACTGGCCGCGCAGCGGTTTGCCGTTGAACTTTTTGAACAAGTGAGCCAAGCCGTCATTGCGAGGAGCGAAGCAATCCGGCAGACCCTCACCCTGAGGAGCGCGTCCTTTGCGCGCGTCTCGAAGGGCGAGGCCACCAGCGCGGGGCCTTCATCCTTCGAGACGCGCGTGCCGCGCTCCTCAGGATGAGGAGCTGACAGCCTGGATTGCTTCGCTCCGCTAGCAATGACCACAGAGAGAGACCCGCAATGCCCTGGCCTGATCCCATCACCCTGCGCGGACAGCATGCCGGTCTGGAGCCGCTGTCGCATCAGCACCGCGAGGGGCTGGTCGAGGCCGTGAAGGACGGCGAGCTCTCCACCATCTGGTACACCGCGATTCCGACGCCGGACAACATGAGCAAGGAAATCGACCGCCGGCTCGGTCTTCAGGCCGCGGGCTCGATGCTCCCCTTCACCGTGTTCGATGGCAGCGGCAAGATCGTGGGCATGACGACCTACATGAACATCGATGCCGCCAACCGCCGCGTCGAGATCGGCTCGACCTGGTATGGCAAGGGCGCGCAGCGCGGCCCGCTCAACACGCAGTGCAAGCTGCTGCTGCTCACCCATGCCTTCGAGACCCTGGACTGCATCGCGGTGGAATTCCGCACGCATTTTTTCAATCACCAGAGCCGCCGCGCCATCGAGCGCCTGGGCGCCAAGCAGGACGGCATCCTGCGCAGCCACCAGGTCGCGCCCAACGGCACGCTGCGCGACACGGTGGTCTACAGCATCATTGCGGCCGAATGGCCGACCGTGCGAACGCATTTGAATTATCAACTCAACGACAAGCCGCGCTAGAGGCGGCCGAGGCACCATGGACAGATTTGATTATGTGATCGTCGGCGCGGGCTCCGCCGGTTGCGTGCTCACCAGCCGGCTGAGCGAAGACCCTGCGACCAGCGTCTGCGTGCTCGAGGCGGGCCCGAGCGATTGGCATCCCTACATCCATCTGCCGGCGGGCTTCATCAAGACCTTCCACATGAAGAGCATCAACTGGGCCTACCAGCAGGAGGTCGGGCCCTGGACCGGCGGGCGCAGCATCTACGCGCCCCGCGGCAAGACGCTCGGCGGCTCGTCCTCGATCAACGGCCATATCTACAATCGCGGCCAGCGCATGGATTTCGACACCTGGGCGCAGATGGGCAATCGCGGCTGGGGCTATGCCGACGTGCTGCCCTACTTCCGGCGGCTGGAGAAACGGGTCGGCGAGGGCGAGGACGTTTACCGCGGCCGCGACGGCAATCTCACCGTCACCACCATGAACTGGCGCGATCCGCTTTGCGAAGCCTTCATGGAAGGCGCGGTCTCGCTCGGCATTCCCCGCAACCCCGACTACAACGGCAAGACCCAGGAAGGCGTCTCCTACTGCCAGCGCACCATCGACAAGGGCCTGCGCGTCTCCGGCGCCACCGCGTTCCTCAAGCCCGCGATGAAGCGGCCGAACGTGCATGTCCACACCCACGCGCACGCGACCGAGATCATCTTCGAGGGCAAGCGCGCCGTCGGCGTGCGCTACATGAAGGGCGGCTCTGGCGGCACGCCGGTCGAGGTCCGCGCCAACAAGGAGGTGATCCTGTCCGGCGGCACCTATAATTCGCCGCAGCTCTTGCAGCTCTCCGGCATCGGCTCGCCTGATTTGCTCAGCGCCCACGGCATCGCCGTGCGTCACGCGCTTCCGGTCGGCGAGGGCCTGCAGGATCATTACGCCCCGCGCACGGTGGCGCGCGTCAAGGACATCAGGACCATCAACGAGCTTCGCCGCGGCTGGCGTCTCTGGGTTGAGGCGATGAAATGGGCCACCGCGCGCAAAGGCCTGCTGTCGCTG
Organism: Bradyrhizobium sp. Ken64; assembly: GCF_055807555.1. Lineage (NCBI taxonomy): Bacteria > Pseudomonadati > Pseudomonadota > Alphaproteobacteria > Hyphomicrobiales > Nitrobacteraceae > Bradyrhizobium > Bradyrhizobium sp. Ken64. Next base: position 49,793 of record NZ_JBVVPA010000018.1, read on the forward strand.
TCGCCGACCATGGTCTATTGCTTCTGGCATTCCGGCGAGAGCGCCGACAGCTCCGACTTGCAGCTCACCTTCACGCCGGCGAGCTACAAGGAAGGCGTACAGGGCCAGCTCGAGGACGAGCCCGGCATGACGGTGGCCTCCTGGCAGCAGCGCCCCGAGAGCCGCGGCTATGTCCGGATCCGCTCGTCCGATCCATTCGCGCCGCCGATCATCCAGACCAACTATCTCGACGCCGAGCTCGACCGCCGGGTCATCGTCGGTGGCATGAAGCTCGCGCGCAGGCTTTTGAAGAGCGCGCCGCTGTCGCCCTATTACGCCTACGAGGATTTTCCCGGTCCCAACATCAACACCGACGACGAGTTCTTGGCCGCCGCCACCGAACGCGGCACCACCACCTTCCACCCCGGCTGCACCTGTCGCATGGGCCCGGCGGATTCCACCTGGGCGGTGGTCGACGACCAGCTCCGCGTCCACGGGTTGCAAGGCCTGCGCGTCATTGATGCGTCCGTCATGCCGCGCATGATCTCGGCGAACCTCAATGCCTCCACCATGATGATCGCGGACCGCGCCTCGGACCTGATCCGCGGCAAGCAGCCGATGGAAGCCGCGCGCGTGCCGGATGCGGCGGTAGCGTGAGTGTGGCGTAGGATAGGTAGAGCGAAAGCGAAACCCATCGTCTTGCGGCGTTCGCGGGAAGAGTTTGATGGGTTTCGCTGCGCTCTACCCATCCTACGGCTGCCCGTCGGGCAAAACACCCCGCCACCCCGTCAATCCCTCCTCGCAAAAATATTCCACTTTACCGAAATTCGGAATTGCGGCATAAGTCGAAACAGCCCGGCCCGACGAAGAGGGGCGGTTCGCGAGTCGTTCGAAACGCGGGCCGGGTTGCGGTGGACGCAGCAGCGTCGTGCGCGAGAGGCGCGGGCAGGGCGGGTAGTCCCTGTGAGCCCGAGGCTTCGTGCGGACGAGCGGCGCCGAAGTCCGGCGAAGCCTCTTGGCGAAGCCGGATGAGCTGCGTACGGCAAAACCGTGTGGTCCTGACCGTCGTTGCTACGGTCAAGCCTTTGCGGAGATGTGCGCGAGCCCAACCGGGCGGACGGCATCGTCAATTCGCGGGGCGAGGGAGGCCAGAAGGAAAGTTCGGCTCCCGGGAGAGCACGGCATAAGCCGTCCGACCACTGCGCAGGGAAGGCCGTGTGTTGGGCTTCACCTGTATGCCGCTGTGCAGTCCTTTTGCGCTACATGCGCACAGCGGACCGTGGGTGCCAGCCGGCACCCGGCCTTCCCTGCGCCCTCTTTGTTTACGGGCGCAATGGAGAGAGCATAGCTCGGGCGAATGCGCCGCGAGGATGCGAAGGCGTGTCTGCGATTTAGGATGCGGGTGTGTTGAAGCGTGATGCTTCACCACCGTCGTCCTGGCGAAAGCCAGGACCCATTACCCCAGGGAGGGGTTTGGTGGGCGGTACTGGCGCCGGAGTTTTATCGATAGATCACGCGGTATGGGTCCTGGCCTTCGCCAGGACGACACCGGTTGATTTGGCCGATTGCCTCGCCCGCAACGCGGAGTGCGCTCGAACCTACACTTCCCTCCGGCTCAAGAACGCGAGTCGCTCGAACAGATGCACATCTTGCTCGTTTTTGAGCAGCGCGCCGTGCAGCGGCGGGATCAGCTTGCGCGGGTCGCGTTCGCGCAGCTGCTCGACGCTCATGTCTTCGTTGAGCAGCAGCTTGAGCCAGTCGAGCAGCTCGGAGGTGGACGGCTTCTTCTTCAGACCGGGCACCTCGCGGACCTCGAAGAAGATGCGCAAGGCTTCCTCGACCAGCCGCTTCTTGATGCCGGGAAAATGGACGTCGACGATCCGGGTCATGGTGTCAGCATCGGGGAACTTGATGTAGTGGAAAAAGCAGCGGCGCAGGAACGCGTCGGGCAGCTCCTTCTCGTTGTTGGAGGTGATCATCATGATCGGGCGCTGCTTGGCCTTGATCGTCTCGCCGGTCTCGTAGACATGGAATTCCATGCGGTCGAGCTCGAGCAAAAGATCGTTCGGGAATTCGATGTCGGCCTTGTCGATCTCGTCGATCAGCAGCACCGGGCGTTGCTCGGCGGTGAAGGCATCCCACAGCTTGCCGCGCTTGATGTAGTTCCTGATGTCGGACACGCGGGCATCACCGAGCTGGCTGTCGCGCAGGCGCGACACCGCGTCGTATTCGTAGAGGCCTTGCTGTGCCTTGGTCGTGGACTTGATGTGCCAGGTCAGAAGCGGGGCGTTCAGCGCCTTCGCCACTTCCTCCGCCAGCACCGTCTTGCCGGTGCCGGGCTCGCCCTTGATGAGCAGCGGGCGCTCCAGCACGATCGAGGCGTTGACCGCGACCTTGAGATCGTCGGTCGCAACATAGTCCTTGGTGCCGGTAAATTTCATCGCGCGTCCTTGTTGGTCGTCGTCCCGGCGGTGCCCCGGTCGCGACATGGGAACGGCCGCGCATGGCGGCCGTTCCTGGTTCGGTCAGGCTTTCAGACCCGTTTTATCAGCGAAAGGATGACGAGCACAATCACCGCGCCGATCGTGGCATCCACGATGGCCCCGACCGTGCCCGTTGCGAGCTGGATATGCAGCTGAGGCAGAATCCAGCTGGCCACAAGTGCACCGATGATGCCGACGACGATGTTGCCGATCAGCCCAAATCCCGCCCCATGGACAATCTTGCCGGCAAGCCAGCCTGCGATCGCGCCAATGATGAGCGCTGCGAGAATTCCCATTGCAAACGTCCCCAAAACAACCCCGTGAGACCGCCAATTCTAAAGCAAAAACCCTCCCGGTCCAGCGCAGAGCCGTGCCCTCCGCCCCTTGACGTTCGCCCCCCGACGGGCAATCTGTCACCCATGTTCCTGCAATTCTTCACTTCTCTGCGCGATGCGCAGGTCCCCGTGACGCTGCGCGAATACCTCACGCTGATGGAGGCGCTCGACGCTGACCTCGCGGACTATTCGGTCGAGAATTTCTACTATCTCTCGCGCACCTCGCTGGTGAAAGACGAGCGCAACCTCGACAAGTTCGACCGCGTCTTCGGCACCGTCTTCAAGGGGCTGGAAAGCCTGCTCGACGCCATGGAAGGGGCCGAGATCCCCGAAGAGTGGCTGAAGAAGCTCGCCGAAAAGTACCTGACGGACGACGAGAAGAAGCAGATCGAGGCCATGGGCTGGGACAAGCTCATGGAGACCCTGAAGAAACGCCTCGAGGAGCAGAAGGGCCGCCATCAGGGCGGAAGCAAGTGGATCGGCACGGCGGGCACCTCGCCGTTCGGCGCCCATGGCTACAATCCCGAAGGCGTTCGCATCGGCCAGGAGAAAAACCGCAACAACCGCGCCGTGAAGGTGTGGGACAAGCGCGAGTTCAAGGATCTCGACGGCAATGTCGAGCTCGGCATCCGCAACATCAAGGTGGCGCTGCGGCGCCTGCGCAAATTCGCGCGCACTGGCGCGCCGGACGAGCTCGATCTCGATACCACCATCCGCGAGACCGCCAATCACGGCTATCTCGACGTGCACATGCGGCCCGAGCGGCGCAACGCGGTGAAGCTGCTGGTGTTCTTCGACATCGGCGGCTCGATGGACGCGCATATCGAGCAGGTCGAGGAGCTGTTCTCGGCGGCGAAGAGCGAGTTCAAGCACATGGAGTATTTCTACTTCCACAACTGCCTCTATGAAGGCGTGTGGAAGCAGAACAAGCGCCGCTTCACCGACCGCACGCCGACCTGGGACGTGCTTCACAAATACCCGCACGACTACAAGATCGTGTTCGTCGGCGACGCCTCGATGTCGCCTTACGAGATCATGGTGCCCGGCGGCTCGGTCGAGCACGTCAACGAAGAGCCCGGCTCGGTCTGGCTCGACCGCATCATCCGCACCTATCCGCATTCGGTGTGGCTGAACCCGGTGCAACAGAAGCACTGGGACTATTCGGAATCCACCACGATCATCAAGCGCATCTTCGCCAACCGCATGTATCCAATCACGATCGAGGGGCTGGAAGGTGCGATGAAGGAATTGACGCACTAGCCACACACGCCGTCATTCCGGGGCGCGCGCAGCGCGAACCCGGAATCTCGCAGTTGTTGATGCCGATCGAGGTTCCGGGTTCGCTCGCTTCGCGATCGCCCCGGAACGACGGAAGAGAAGAAGGGAAGACCATGCCCCAGACCATCACCCGCGGCATCAAGGCGCTGATCGACGAGGCCAATGCCGAGATCGAGACGCTCACCGCCAAGGACGCCATCGAGATCTCGAAGAATGGCGATGTCGTTATCGTCGATATCCGCGATCCCCGCGAGATCGAGCGCGACGGTCGCATTCCCGGCGCGTTCGCCTGCACCCGCGGCATGCTCGAATTCTGGATCGATCCGCAGAGCCCTTATGCGAAGCCGGTGTTCCAGGAGGACAAGAAGTTCGTGTTCCATTGCGCCGGCGGCTTGCGCTCCGCGCTCGCCGCCAAGACCGCGCAGGACATGGGCCTCAGGCCCGTCGCCCACATCGCGGGCGGCTACGCCGCCTGGCGCGACGCCGGCGGGCCGGTCGAGCAGTGGGGGCCGAAGAAGAAGGGGTGAGATGAATACCTCTCTCACCACACACTCCGTCATGCCCGGGCAAAAGCGCGAAGCGCGTCTTAGCGCTAGATGACCCGGGCATCCACGTCTTTGTCGCGAAGAAGAACGTGGATGGCCGGGACAAGCCCGGCCATGACGACTGAGACAACTGCCGGAGCATGCAATGACCGCCACCGATCCCCTCGTTTCCACCGAATGGCTCGCCGCCCACATCAACGATGCCAACGTCAAGGTGCTCGACGCCAGCTTCAAGCTGCCGGGCGTGCTGCCGCTGCCAAAGGACGACTATCTCGCCGCGCATCTGCCGGGCGCGGTGTTCTTCGACGTCGATGCGGTGTCCGACCATTCCAACCCGCTGCCGCACATGTATCCGAGCGCCGAGCAGTTCGGTCGCGACGTGGGTCATCTCGGCATCTCCAATGCCGACACCGTCGTGATCTATGATGCCGGCGGCTGGGTCGCTGCTCCCCGCGCGTGGTGGATGTTCCTGGCTTTCGGCCACGGCAATGTGCGCATCCTCAATGGCGGCCTGAAGAAGTGGCGCGCCGAGGGGCGTCCGGTCGAGAGCGGCGAGACAAAGCCGAAGCCGGCGACATTCAAGGCGAGCTACGATTCCAAACGCGTGCGCAGCATGCAGCAATTGATCGCGAACGTCGAAAGCCGTGCCGAGCAGGTGATCGATGCGCGCGCCGCCGACCGGTTCGAGGGCCGGGCGCCGGAGCCACGCGCAGGCATCCGCTCCGGCCATATCCCGGGCGCGCGCAACGTGCCCTACAATCTCCTGTTCGACGCCGCGACCGGCACGATGAAGCCGCTCGATGATCTCCGCGCTGCCTTCACCAACGCCGGCGTCAAGCTCGATGCGCCGATCGTGACGAGCTGCGGCTCCGGGGTCTCTGCCGGCGTGCTGACGCTGGCGCTTTATCGCCTCGGCATCACCGACACCGCGCTCTACGACGGCTCATGGTCGGAATGGGGGCAGGAAAAGGGACCGCCGATCGCAACGGGGCCGGCGTAACCCTACTGACGTGCGCGCGCGGTCGTCATTGCGGCGAGCGTGGGTTGCGGTTGTCCGAACGCATCGAGTTGCTGAACCGGCGGCGGCGGACGCCGAACAATGCGGCGGCGCTTCTTCACCCGATGCGCCCGCGGCTTGGTCGCCTTGCTCTCCGGCGAACTGCTGTCGGCCTTAGAGTCGGCCTTGACCTTCGCCGGCGGACCCTTCCAGGCCGTGGTCGCCGGGTCGTTCAATGCGGCGAACTTCGCGCTCGCCATGTCGAACCTGGACGAAGCCGAGGCTGCGCTGGGGACGGCAGGTGTTGGTTTGCTCGTGAGAGCGATCGAAACGGGCTTGGCCTCGGCGATGGATGCGCTGGCGTCGGCCGGAGTAAGCGTGTTGCTTGAGGCTGGCGCCGCGGCGTCCGTCGTCGTCTCGGCCTTGGCCTCGACGTTGGCCGGTTCGGCCGGGACGTCAGCCGGAGGTGCAACGACCTGCGGCTGACCGTCGGTCTCGGTTGTCACCATGACGACCGGCTCGGGCTCGCTCATCGGCAGCGCGATGGTCGGGACTTGATCGCGCAGCGACGGCGTCGGATCGGTGGCGGCCTCCGGCTCGGCGCGGAGGACCGCGAGCACCGGCTGGGCCGGCTCGGGAGCTTGTGCAAACACCTGCTCCTGCGGACCATTCCGCCAGGAGGGGTTGCTGACATACTGCTCGTGGCTCGCCCGCAGCAGCGCGGCGGCGCCCAGTCCGAATACCAGGATGGAGGCTGACAGCAGGATCGCGGCAAACAGGAAGCGAAAGCCGGGAAGCATCGAGGGATTGCGAATTTCCGCCCCGGCGGCGAAGTGGCCAGGGCCCATGAGCCATCTGAACGCGGTGACGGTACTGCTTGCCGCGTTCGCCACGCGGGGATCGAAGCTCAAAGCGGAGGCGAATCAGGCTAATTCGAACATACCGCAACGATTCCGCGCCGTTCCGTAAAAAACGGAGCCGGCGACTCCGGCGATCTCACGCACGGACTGATTTTCGTCCCCTGATGCAAGGAGGCAACGGTAGTCTTGCGGATCACAAATTGGCAAATCAGGCACAAATCCGCCTGTAGTGTCTTGAATGTGCCGCTATCTTCGGTCATCTGGCCGTTAACGGTCCGGACGGGGCCCGGGGACTATACAAGAGCGATGATGATCAAACATTTTCTGACGATATGCGCTGCCGCAACAGTCGCTGCGGCGGGAACCTCGCTCGCACAGGCCCAGAGCTATCCGGTCCAGCAGGCGCCGAGCTATGGCGCGCCGGCCGAATATCGGCCCGGCGACCGCGCGCCGAGTTTCGACGCACTGGACGATGAAGACGATTCGATGCCGCAGGCAGCGCTGCCGCCGCCTGGCCCGGATCCGCGCTACGGCCGTCCGCCCGGCGCTCCGCCGGTGTATTCCGCCGCGCCGCCGCAGGGTCCGGTGATGTCGCCCGATGATCCCCGTTATGGCCGTCCCGCCGGCGCCCCCGTCTACTCGGCCGCGCCGCCGCAGGGTCCCGTGACGTCGCCCGACGATCCGCGCTACGGCCGCCCCGCCGGCCCGCCCGCGGTGATCTACGCCGATCGTCCGGATCAAGCGTCCGGCAGTGACGGCCTCCGTCCGCCGGAGGCAGTCGGTGGTCCCGGCGCGACCGGAACGGTCCAGGCCGGGCAGCCGCCCGCGGGTGCCGACGGCCGGCCGATGGCGATCGCCTCGCTGCCGCCCGAGGAGCAGCCTGACGCTGCTCCGGCGCAGCTGCCGCAGAACCTGCGCCGCCAGGAGGTCTCGCTGGTGACCAAGGAGCCGGCCGGAACACTCATCGTCGATACCCCGAATACCTACCTCTATTACGTGCTCGGCAATGGCCGTGCGATCCGCTACGGCGTTCGCGTCGGCCGCGACGGCTTCACCTGGACCGGCGTGCAGAAGATCACCCGCAAGGCCGAGTGGCCGGATTGGCATCCGCCGACCGAGATGATCGAGCGCCAGCCCTATCTGCCGCGCTTCATGGCCGGCGGTCCCGGCAATCCGCTCGGCGCCCGCGCGATGTATCTCGGCTCGACCGTCTACCGCATCCACGGCACCAACCAGCCCTCGACCATCGGCAAGTTCGTGTCCTCCGGCTGCATCGGCATGCTGAACGAGGACGTCTCCGACCTGTTCGATCGCGTCAAGGTCGGCACCCGCGTGGTCGTGATGCCGGGTGGTCCGCCGCCGGGAACTGCGACCGCATCCGCCGCGCCCATGCCCGGCGCTGCCGGGCCCGCTCCGATGGCTGCACAGGCCGGCCCGGTCGGAGGCACCCAGCCGACAGTGGTGCCGCCGCTGCCCGCGCCCGTCACCGTGCGCTGAACCGGCCTCGCAAGAATTGATCTGATGACGGCGCGTGACCTTCGGTCACGCGCCGTCATCATTTGACGAATGCGCACATGTCTCGCTTGCGCATGCCTCCTTGAACGGCTCCGCACCTCGATTACGTCCGGGAGGATTGCAACGAATTGAGGAGCACAGGATGCGCATCTTTGTTGCGGGCGCGACCGGCGCGGTCGGTCAGTATCTTGTTCCGGCGCTGGTCGCAGCGGGTCATTCCGTGATCGGCACGACACGGAATGCGGCAAAAACAGAGCTTGTGCGGCGGTTGGGTGCGGAGCCGGTCGTTGCCGACGGCCTCGATGCCGACAGCATGCGCGCTGCGGTGATTGCGGCACAGCCCGACGCCGTCATCCACCAGATGACAGATCTCGCGGCCGCCACGGACCTCCGGCATTTCGATCGGGCTTTCAAGCGAACCAACGAGCTCCGCACCCGCGGAACCGACATTCTGCTCAACGCTGCACGCGAGGCCGGCGCCAGGCGCTTCATCGCGCAAAGCTTCTGCGGCTGGATCTTCAGTCGCGCCGGGGGAACGGTGAAGACCGAGACCGATGAGCTCGACCCGCATCCGCCGCGAGAGCTGCGACGCACGCTTGAGGCAATCCGGTATCTGGAGCGAAGCGTCACCGCTTCGACGTCGCCGGAGGGCATCGTGCTGCGCTATGGATTCTTCTATGGACCGGTCACCGGCACACTCTCGCCGGCGATGATCGACCAGCTGCGCCACCGGCGTGTGCCCGTGATCGGCGATGGCGGCGGCACGTGGTCGTTCATTCACACCGAAGATGCCGCCTCTGCCACGCTTGCCGCGCTCGAACGCGGGCGCGCGGGCAGCATCTACAATATCGTCGACGATCATCCGGCGCAGGTGAAGGATTGGTTGCCCGCGCTGGCCGAATTGCTCGGTGCCAAGCCGCCGCGTCACATTCCCGCCTGGCTCGGGCGCCTGCTCGCAGGCGAGCATATGGTTGCGATGATGACGGAGGTGCGTGGAGCCTCCAACGGCAAGGCCAAGCGCGAGCTCGGCTGGCTGCCGGCGCATGCCTCCTGGCGCGACGGCTTTGCCGACGCGGCACGGCAGCCCACCAGTCACCGCTCGGCGGCCTGAGGCTTCAGGCCAGCTTCCGCGGCAGCTCGCCGCCCTTGGTGAAGGCGTCGATCGCCTCGACCATCTGGCCGTAATGGATGCGCAAGCCGTCCGCGGTGGCGTAGCCGAGATGCGGCGTCAGCACGAGATTGTCGAGCTTGCGGAAAGGATGGTCCGTCGGCAGCGGCTCGACCGAGAAGACGTCGATGCCGGCGCCTGCAATCCTCTTCTGCTGCAACGCCTCGAGCAGCGCCTGCTCGTCCACGATCGGCCCGCGCGCGGTGTTGACGAGGAAGGCCGTCGGCTTCATCCGCGCGAGGTCGGCAGCCCCGACCAGCCCACGCGAGCGCTCGCTCAGCACCACATGGATGCTGACGATATCGGCCTTGGCGAACAGCTCCTCCTTGGTGGCGTAGCCGACGCCGGCGGCCGCGCACTTCTCCGGGGTCAGGTTCGGGCTCCAGGCGATCACGTTCATGCCGAACGCCTTCGCAATGCCTGCCATCTTGCTGCCGAGCTTGCCGAGCCCGACGACGCCGAGCGTCAAGCCCTCGATCTCGACGCCGGCAAAGGCCTGCCAGGGCTCGCCCGCATGCATGCGCGCGTTCTCGCGGCCGATGCCGCGGGTCAGTTCCAGGATCAGGCCCATGGTGAGGGGCGCGGTCGGATCGCGCGAATATTGCGTGCCGCCGATCGTGACGCCCCGCGCCTTGGCGGCCTCCATGTCGATCGAGGCGTTGCGCATGCCTGACGTCAGCAGCAGCCTCAGCTTCGGCAGGCTCTCGAACAGGCTCTTCGGGAACGCGGTGCGCTCGCGCATCGCGCAGACGATCTCGAAATCGGCCAGCGCGCTCGCTGCGGCCTGCTCGGAGGCGAAGGGATGGCTGAACACGGTGACGTCGATGCGGTCGGACAGGCTTTGCCAGTCGGCGACGTCGAGGGCGAGGTTGAAATAGTCGTCGAGAATTGCACAGCGCAGCCGCGTCATCAGCGTTCATCCATGGCGAGAGGTGGAACCAGGCCATGGTTGCGCGCAATCAGGACCGTGCGCAAGCCGTTCGCGTCTTCAAAAATCCGACAGGTGGTAAAGGCTCAGAGGTCGCGGGGCTTGAGCCGGAACGGCGCATTCATGCCGTGCTTGGCGCGCCAGGCGGGGCCGGGGCCGCGCATGTAATGCAGTTCGGGCCGGTAGGGGTTGAAAGCGGTGGCGAAGAAGCCCTTCCAGAAGCCCTTGATCTCCGAGGCGAACGCGGAGGCGCTGCCGGCTTCCACCGGAACGGGAAGGAAATTGGTCTCGATCATGGCCATGACGCTGTCTCGCTGTGCTCCCGTTCATTCTGAGCGGGTGGCGCTGTTTCCGCGCGAAACCGAGCTTTGGCCTGATTTATTAAAAGATGGTTTCAATTGTCCGGATCGACGGCGGGATGGTGTCCGTCCCGTATTCATCCGTGGTGAACGGAGGGAAAACATTGCCCTTTGGGGGCGGGATCGCTACATCGGCGGCAAGCAAATTTCCTCAAATCGAAGGTTTTCGGGACCGATGGCGCGCCAGTTCATCTATTTCATGCAAGGCCTGACCAAGAGCTACCCGACCCGGAAGGTGCTCGATAACATCCATCTGTCGTTCTATCCGGACGCCAAGATCGGCGTGCTCGGTGTCAACGGCTCGGGCAAGTCGACGCTGCTCAAGATCATGGCTGGCCTCGACAAGGAGTACAACGGCGAGGCCTGGGTCGCCCAGGGCGCCCGCGTCGGCTATCTCGAGCAGGAGCCGCATCTCGATCCGGCACTCAGCGTGCGCGAGAACGTCATGCTGGGCGTCGCCAAGCAGAAGGCCATCCTCGATCGCTACAACGAGCTGGCGATGAACTACTCCGAGGAGACCGCCGACGAGATGACCAAGCTGCAGGACGAGATCGAGGCCCAGGGCCTCTGGGATCTCGACAGCAAGGTCGACCAGGCCATGGATGCGTTGCGCTGTCCGCCCGACGATGCCGACGTCTCGAAACTCTCCGGCGGTGAGCGCCGCCGCGTCGCGCTGTGCAAGCTGCTGCTCGACCAGCCCGAGCTCCTGCTGCTGGACGAGCCGACCAACCATCTCGATGCGGAGTCGGTGTCGTGGCTGGAAGGGCATCTGCGCAACTATCCCGGCGCGATCCTGATCGTCACCCATGACCGCTACTTCCTCGACAACGTCACGAGCTGGATCCTTGAGCTCGATCGCGGCAAGGGCATCCCCTACGAGGGCAATTACTCGTCCTGGCTGCAGCAGAAGCAGAAGCGGCTGGAGCAGGAGGGCCGCGAGGACGCTGCGCATCAAAAGACGCTGGCCCGCGAGCAGGAATGGATCGCGTCCTCGCCGAAAGCCCGCCAGGCCAAATCCAAGGCGCGCTATCAGCGCTATGACGAACTGCTGAAGCAGGCGAGCGAAAAGCAGACACAGACCGCGCAGATCACGATTCCAGTGGCCGAGCGCCTAGGTCAGAACGTGGTCGATTTCGAAGGCCTCAGCAAAGGCTTCGGCGATCGCATGCTGATCGAGGATCTCACTTTCAAGCTGCCGCCCGGCGGTATCGTCGGCGTGATCGGCGCCAACGGCGCCGGCAAGACCACGCTGTTCAGGATGATCACCAAGCAGGAAGAGCCGGACAAGGGCACCATCACGGTCGGCGAGAGCGTTCACCTCGGTTACGTCGACCAGTCGCGCGACGCGCTCGATGGCAGCAAGAACGTGTGGGAGGAGATCTCCGGCGGCAACGAGCTGATCCTGCTCGGCAAGAGGGAAGTCAATTCACGCGGTTATTGTTCGTCGTTCAACTTCAAGGGCGCCGACCAGCAGAAGAAAGTCGGCGCGCTCTCCGGCGGCGAACGCAACCGCGTGCACCTTGCGAAAATGCTGAAATCCGGCGCCAACGTTCTGCTGCTCGACGAGCCGACCAACGACCTCGACGTCGACACCCTGCGTGCGCTCGAAGAGGCTCTGGAAGATTTCGCCGGCTGCGCCGTCATCATCAGCCATGATCGCTGGTTCCTCGATCGCATCGCGACCCACATCCTGGCCTTCGAAGGCGATAGCCATGTCGAATGGTTCGAGGGCAACTTCCAGGACTACGAGAAGGACAAGATGCGCCGGCTTGGCCAGGACAGCATCATCCCGCACCGGGTGAAGTACAAGAAGCTGACGCGGTGATCTCGGCATGATGCGGCGGGTGCTCATAGCTGCGGTGATCATGATCACCTGCGGCCTGTCGCCCGCCCGCGCCGCCGACGCCGCCTTCACGCAGTTCATCGCCTCGCTCTGGCCGGAGGCGGAGGCCGCCGGCGTGTCGCGCGCGACGTTCGAGCGAGAGACGCGTGGGCTCGAGCCTGATTACAAGCTGCCCGATCTGATCCTGCCGGGACGGCCAGCGACCGGTGCGCCGTCGCAGGCCGAGTTCGTGCAGGTGCCGGCCGACTATGTCAGGGAGGCCTCGATCGCGCGGCTTGCGGGCGAGGGGCAGCGGCTGCTGCAAAAATATCGTCAGGCCCTGACCGAGATCGAGAAAAGCTCCGGCGTGCCCGCCACCGTCATGCTGGCGATCTGGGGCCGTGAGACCGACTACGGCCGTTATACGTTGCCTTACGATCTCGTCCGCGTGCTGGCGACGCAGGCCTATGTGGGCCGCCGCAAGGACACCTATCGCAACGAGTTCATCCTCTCGCTCAAAATTCTCGGCGACGGCGTGGTGACACGCAAGGACATGCGCTCGTCCTGGGCCGGCGCGACCGGGCTCACGCAATTCCTGCCGTCCGAATATTACAAGCACGGCGTCGATTTCGATCGTGACGGCCGCATCGACATCTGGCACTCGGTGCCGGATGCGCTGGCATCCGCCGCCCAGCAGCTCGTCAACAAGGGTTGGCAGAGCGGCGTACGCTGGGCTTACGAGGTGCAGGCACCGGCCAAGGTCGATTGCACCGTCGGCGTGCCCGAGGTGACGAAGCCGATCGGCCAGTGGCTGCGCGAAGGCTTTGTGCCGGTGCGCGGACAAAAGCTCACCGCCGCCGAGCAGGCACAGCCGGCTTCGCTGCTGCAACCGGAAGGCATCTACGGCCCGTCCTTCCTGACCACGAAGAACTACTTCGTGATCAAGGAATACAATTTCTCCGATCTCTACGTGCTGTTCGTCGGCCATCTCGCCGACCGCATGACGAGCCCGCAACCGTTCGCGACGCCGTGGTCTGCCTCGAAGCAATTGCGAACCAAGGACGTCGAGGCGATGCAGCGCGGGCTCACACGCGTCGGATTCTACAAGGACAAGATAGACGGCAAGGCCGGCATGCAGACGCGCGCTGCGCTCGGCGCCTACCAGAAGTCGGCAGGGCTCAAGGTCGATTGCTGGCCAAGCGAAGAGGTGCTGCGCTCGATCCAGGCGACGCGATAGCTGCTGCAGGGCCAGCTAAAAGAAAAAGCCCGGCCGAGGTGCTCGGCCGGGCTTCGATCGCGGCGCTCATGAGCGCCGTGCGATCAGATCAGTAGCAAACGCGAACCGGGCGGACGGTCCAGCCGTAGCCGTCCCAGTAGCGCTGGCGCTGCCAATAGCAGGGCGGGGGCGGCGGGCCGGGCTCGGCCACGTAAACCGGTCCGCCATAGGCGGGACGGCTCGATGCGATGGCACCGCCGACGATCGCGCCGCCGATCAGGCCGGCTGCGATGCCGACGCCGACGCCGTCATGGGCCTGGGCGGACGGCGTGGCGGTCACCAGCGAACCGGCGATCGTCGCAACCGTGAGGGCGGCAACTAAAGTCTTCTTCATACGCTTGGCTCTCCTGAGAGATGGATGCTCCTTGTTAGGAGCGTCCGGGGTTCAAAGGTTCACGCAGACTCTGATGGAATTGGCCTTGCAGCTAGGAAGCGCGCAAATGGTCAATCCGCGGTAAACGCACACGGAGCTGTGACGAGAAAAAGCGGTCTTTTTCAGGCCCCTGGATGAACGGCGCATCTGGAATGAACCGGCTTGCAGCGACTTCAGCCGCAGACTCTGGCGCGGCGGACGCGCCAGGCATAACCGTCCCAGAAGCGCTGCTTCTGCCAGACGCAGCCGTTGCCGTAATAGTCGTCCGCGACATAGCCCGGGCCCGGCGCATAGTAGCGCGGCGGATAGTAGCCGGGGCCATATCCGGGACCATATGCGTAGCCGGGGCCGGGCCCGTAATAGTACGGAGAGGCCAGCGCCCCACCGACAATGGCGCCGCCGATGATCCCCGCCGCCACGCCTGCGGCGACGCCGCGTTGCGCCTGGGCTGGTGTAGCGGCGCTAAGGGCCACAGCGGCGACGGCAGCGATTGCCAGGAGCGACTTCTTCATTGGCAGACCTTTCGAACAAAACACGCGGGAACTCTTGAGGGTAAAGTTCCATATTTCGTTTGAATGATCAATGAACGGCACCTTTGCCAGGGGCGACCAATTAACATGGACCGCAGCTCAGCCAAGGGAGGGTGATGGTGGGCAACGCGATGATAAATGCATTGATCGCTGCCGGGATCGTCTCCGCGATCGGCTACGGCTGGATCACCCATCTCCAGAACCGCGGCCAGCGGCGCTCCCGCGCCGAGGCCGGCGGCAATAGCGGTGGCGAGACCGCCACCGGCACGAGCGACGGCTTCTCGTTGGGGAGCTGGTTTTCCAGCGATGGTTCCGGCAGCGCGGCCGACAGCGGCAACTGCTCCAGCAGCGATAGCGGCAGTAGTGGCGGAGATTGCGGGGGCGGCGGCGATGGTGGAGGAGGCGGCGGCGACTAGATCCACCGCATCTTGATCCAGCGCAAAGCGCTATTTTAGAGCCGTTCTAGGCTGTTTACGGGGCCAGTTTGGAATAGCTTCAAATTCCGCTTTTTCCTTTTGCATCCGGCCGGCCCCTTAAATATCGATGATGGCGCATCACCAAAGGGCCTGCCGCTTCCATGATCGTTTGTTCCTGTAACGTGCTGAGCGATGACGACATCCGCGCCGCCGTCGCCGAGTCCGACGACGCCGTGCGCCATGCCAAGCAGGTCTATGGCTGTCTCGGCTGTAGCGCCGAATGCGGCCGCTGCGCCCGGACGATCAAGACCATTATCGACGAAGCGCTCGGCCCCTGTGCCACGTCCTGCTGCTCCGGCTGTCCGCACAATCACAGTGTGGCCGCCAATGACGAGACGGCCCAGCCGGCCGAGTTTGCCCTCGCGGCCTGCTGAAATCTTCCGCAACCTGGCTGAGCTTTTCCCCGGCTGCGTCCCCGTAGCCGGTTGTCCCAGTCTTTAAACTCATTTAGAAGCGTTCTAAATTCGGTTTACGGCCGATTTGGACTGCAAGAGCTGGAGTGAACCATGCAGGGCGACGCAAAAGTTATCGACTATCTCAACAAGGCACTGCGTCACGAGCTGACTGCGATCAACCAGTACTGGCTGCACTACCGCTTCCTCGACAATTGGGGCCTGCGGGACATGTCCAAGGTCTGGCGCAAGGAGTCCATCGAGGAGATGGAGCACGCCGACAAGCTCACCGAGCGGATCCTGTTCTTCGACGGCTTCCCGAACATGCAGGTGCTCGATCCCTTGCGTATCGGCCAGAACGTCAAGGAGATCATCGAGTGCGATCTCGCCGCCGAGATGAGCGCGCGGGCGCTCTACCAGGAAGCGGCGGCCTACTGTCATAGCGTCAAGGACTACGTCACGCGCGACCTGTTCGAGAAGCTGATGAGCGACGAGGAGCACCACATCGACTTCCTCGAGACCCAGCTCGACCTGATCGGCCGCATCGGCCTCGAGCTCTACACCCAGAAGCACGTCGGCGGGCTCGAGGGCGAGGGACATTAGGCCCCTAACTCCGCACTCTCCATTCGTCATGGCCGGGCTTGTCCCGGCCATCCACGTGCTACCCGGATGCCCGGGACAAGCCCACGGCATGACGGCCGTGCGCGGTCGGAAAGCCCGGCTATAGCTGCGTCTTGTAGAGCGCTTCCACCACGTCCTGACTCTGCGGCTCACCAAGGCCGGTCTGCTCGTGGACCACCTCGACGATGCTCGGCATCACCGAGCGCGGCACCTTCTCGGACGACCACAGCTTCGAGCGCATCAGGGCCTTGCCGCAGTGGAAATAGACTTCGCTGACGGCGATGTTCAGTACCGCGCGGGGCGACTTGCCAAACTCTACCATCGAGGCGAGCAGGTCCGGATCGGCCGACAGCGTGCCGCGGCCGCCCACGCGCAGCGTCTCGTCGATGCCGGGGACGAAGAACAATAGATGCACGAAGCCCGAGCCCTCGACGACGTTCCGGAAACTGTCGATCCGGTTGTTGCCGGAGCGATCAGGCATCAGCAGCTGGTTGGGGCCGGCGACGTGGACGAAGCCAGTGCCGCCGCCGCGTGGTGAGGCATCGACGCTGCCGTCCGCTCCCGACGTCGCGAGCACGCAGAACGGCGACATCTCGATGAATTTCTTCGCGTGCGCATCGATCGCGGGGCGCGCTTTCGCGATCACGCGCGGGCTCGGCGGGGCATAGATGGTGGCGAGGTCTTCGGCGCAAAGATCAGTCACGAAGGTCTCCCTGGTGGAATGCCCGAGAATATCATCTCCCAGCGCGATCGCTATCCCCCTTGTCGCGCCGCCACGGCCAGTCGATCACGCCAGCGCAATACAGAGCCCACCAGATCAGGATTGGCTGCAGCGTCAGCCGCGGTCCGTGGTAGAGCCAGCTGTTGGGGACGGGTGGAAGGTCGATGCCCTGCAGGGCATGCTTGATGTTTGCCGGCCACACGCAAAGCGCATAGAGCGCGAGCGCAACGCCCGCCCACCAGCGCAGCGGCTTCGTCACCAGCGCAATCGCGCCCGCGATCTCGCATACGCCCGTGATGAGGATCAGCTGTGTTGCAAACGGAACCCAGGCCGGCGTGATCGCAAGCAGCTTGTCGGGGGCCAGGAGATGCGCGATGCCGGCCGCGATGTAAAACGCTGCCAGCACAAAGCGCATCACAGCGCGCGTTCTGTCGTTCGCAGGAGCCATCGGCCGAACTAGCACGCGCGGCGCCGAGGCGCTACCGCGCGCTACACCGCATCGGCCGGCACGAAGCAACTGATGATGATGGCGCCGCGGTGATGGACGTACCACACCACGGCCTCGCCGACCGGATTGCCGCGGTCGCGGATGATGGCGCGCTCGGGCACCTCCATCCATTGTCCCTCGATCGGCACCCAATAGGCGCCGCTGCGCACGTCGTACTCAGTACGATGGCCGTCGGAGACGTCGCAGCAGGGTACGCCGTTCGGTGCGATCACGCTCTTGAACCAGGCGCGGATGTCGGGCGGGACGTGATCATATTGCCCGTTGTCGAACGCGAACGCGGCGCTTGTCAGCGCGGCCAGCCAAACGCACAGTACGAGCCTGTGCATGCGATCCTCCTCATCGCGTGTCGTGCCATTGGTGCGCGATTGTCCCGCGCGTCGATTCGTATATCGATGCGATTAAGCCCGAGCCGTCAGCCTAATGCATGCTCAAATAATATGCGGGTAGATGGCCCTTGATGCGATGCAAAATCAGCGGCGCGCAGATTCGATCGTTTGCTGCGGCGCGGCTTGCAGAAACTGCCGGACCTGCTCGCTGTAGAATTTGGCGTTCCCGGTGGTGCCGTGGCCGCGCGTCTCCGTGCTTGCCGGGATGAGATACAGCTTGCCGTTCTTGACCCGCGTCATCGCAGCGTCCGTGATGCCGGTCTCAGGCGGGTTGCGTTCGTCGTCGGCGGAATTGATCAGCAGCAGCGACGCCTCGATGGCCTCCAGCTTCTCGCCGGCGTTGTAGTCATGCGAGGACTCCCACTGGTAGACGAAGTCGTTGGCATCTGCCGCGATCGGCATGGCCAGCCGCTCGTCGACGATCTTGTCGGCCTTGGCCGCCGTCGGCGCCTGCGATTGATAGGCCAGCGTTCCACCGATGCTCGCGATGCCGTAGGCGGTGATGGCGTATTTCATCATGCGCGGCTGGCCGGTGTAATTGCCGCCGTTGTAGTCGGGGTCGCTGCGGATGGTGTCAAGCATGATCCGCCGCAGCATCCAGTTGCGCGACGCCATTTCGGTCGGCTGCGAGGCCATCGGGATCAGCGCGTCCATCGCCATCGGGTATTTCTCGCCCCACAGCCAGGTGTGCATGCCGCCCATCGAATTGCCGATGATGAGCCGCAGGTGCTTGACCCCGAGCCCTTCCGTCACCAGGCGATACTGGGCTTCGACCATGTCCTCGTAATCGTATTTCGGGAAGCTCGTCTTCATCCCGTCGGACGGTTTTGACGATTTGCCATGACCAATATTGTCGGGGATGATGATGTAATATTTGGAGGCATCGAGTGGCTGCCCCGCGCCGAACAGCTCGCCGGCAAAGGCTGATGACAGCATGCTCGCGCCCGAGCCGCCGGTGCCGTGCAGCACCAGGACCGGCTGGCCGCTCGGCTCACCCACGGTGGTGTAGTGCAGCTTCAGCTCCGGCATGGTCTCGCCGGTGTGGAACTTGAAATCCCTGGCGATCCAATCGCCCTGCTTCGGCGCCGGATAATCGGCCGCCCATCCGGATGTCGAGATGGCCGCCAACGAGACGGTGAACAGGATGGCTGACAGCGCCGCGCAAGAAGCTTTCATGTCTATTTCCCCCGTGCGGCTCTGGTCGGCGGCCGCGTTGCGGCGGAACTTAGCAGAACTGTCCGGAAGGATGTAGGATTTCGTTTTCGCCGGTCGTCCTCGAGGGAAAGGTCAGGAGAGACTGCATGTGCCGCAACATCAAGACGCTGTTCAACTTCGAGCCGGAGGCGACGGAGGATGAGATCCACGCCAGCGCGCTCCAGTTCGTTCGCAAACTGTCCGGCTTCAACAAGCCTTCGCAGGCCAACGAGGAGGCCTTCGATCGTGCGGTGGCGGAGGTCTCGGAGGCTGCGCGAAAACTCCTGACGTCGCTGCACACCCACGCCCCGGCACGCGACCGCGAGGTCGAGGCGGAAAAGGCCAAGGAACGTTCGCGGCTGCGGTTCGGTTAGGCGGCTCGAAGGTCCGTTCCGTGACCTGGCTCACGGTGAAAGCGGTCGCAACGCGCGATGATGTTCGCCGGGCTTTTGACACCCCGGAGCACGACCATGAGCCGCCCCCTTCTTCCGCTGAAAGCAGGTGCCATCGTTTTCACACTGCTGTGGACAGCGTGGATGACGTGGTGGAGCGGCTCGTTCTCGAGCGCGAGCGTCGTGATCCTGGCCTTGTGCGGCGCAGCAGTCGGCTATCTCTGGTACCGCGCCATGCGCTGGCAGTTCGAGCGCATGGGCATGCTGCCGCGACGCGAGAATGGGACGAAATAGATTCGTCTGTCATTCCTTGCCGTGCTTCTTCTTTTTCTTCTTTTTCCTGTGAGCGTCGCCTTCGCTGCCGTCGTCCTCGTCATCGAGGGGCATTTCGTCGGTCTCCTGCACGGCTGCCTCCAGCGCCTCGCGCTCGGCGGCTTCACGCTCGCGCTGGCGGCGGCGCTCGTCCCAGGCGTCGAACAGCTGATCGAGCCACGGCAGCACCTGCTCGATCGACGGCAATGGGCCGGGCGGCCCGGGCTCGCCGCGCGGGCCTTGCGGCCCCGCCGGCCCTTGGGGTCCCGCAGGTCCCTGTGCACCGGCCGCCCCGCGCGGGCCGGCTTCGCCCTGCTTGCCTTGCGGGCCGGGCTTGCCCAGCGGTCCGGCCTTTCCGATCGGACCCGGCTTGCCCTGCGGACCCGGCTTGCCGCGCGCCCCGTCGGGGCCCCGCTTGCCCGGATGACCCTGCGGGCCCGGCCGCCCCGGTTCGCCCTGCCGTCCGCGCGGTCCCTGAGGTCCCTGCCGTTTTTGTTCGTCTGCCACGCCACTGCTCCCTTGACCGGAGCAAGCTAATTAGCGGCGTTTGACGACAGCGGCAATTCCGCCCGGGCATGGCGTAGGGCTTGATCAACATCAATCGACGGCACGGAGCGCCGTGTCATTGATTGTGCGCGGCCACGATCCCAGCGAGGGGCGACCGATGCGCGCAGCGTGGAACGTCTTTTGCCTGTTCGCTGTCATCCTTGTGGCGGCGCTCGGCCTCGCTCACCTGCTGGTGCCTGACATCGTCCTAGTCGCATTCGCCGAGGAGCCGCAGCCGACCTGGGCGGTCATGACGGCCTTCCTGCTCCGCACGATCGAGATGATCGCAGCGGCGGTTGCGATCATCTCCCTTGCGCTCTTCGCCGGCGCACATTTGCGGCACGAGCTGCGCCGCTGGTCGCGCAGCGCATCGTCACGCAAGGCGTCGCAGGCAGACTGACGTCGCGCGCTAGTCGTGATAGGCCGGCACCTCGATGCCGGAGGCGGCGTAGAGCCTGATCTTGTTGCGCAGCGTGCGCACCGAGAGGCCGAGCACGCGCGAGGCGCGCGTGCGATTGCCGTCGCAGCGGGCGAGCGTCTGCAGCACGAGCTCACGCTCGACCTCGTCGACGGTCGCGCCGATCAGCAGCGGAACGATCTGGTTCGGTGAAAGGACATACGCGCCCGGCTCGGACGCAGCGACATGAACAGTGGTCATCGACACACTCCCCGATCAACGCCCGCTTCCGTCTTTGGAAGCGGATCGAGAACAAACGACCCCCAAGCCGTAGATCTACGGTGGGCGGGTTTGGTTAACGAAAGGTTAACCGAAGGCGATCGCACCAATTGACCTTGGGAATGCCGCCGCATCGCCGCGATTGGCACGGAATGCATATTCCTGCGAGCATACTCCGCGTTACCAAGAAGGCATCATCCCGCTCACACCGTCCGGTATCCGCCGTCCACCATCACGATCGTTCCCGTGACGTAGGCCGACATGTCCGACGCAAGGAAGATCGCGGGACCCACGATGTCCTCGGGCTTGCCGGTGCGCGCCAGCGGGGTGTGATCGACGAAAGCCTGCACCAGCGCCGGATTGGTCGCGCGCACATTGGCGTTGATGTTGGTCTCGATGAAGCCCGGCCCGATCGCATTGACGCGCACGCCCTCCTTGCCGAGCTCGACCGCGAGCGCCTTGGTGAAGCCGAGCACGCCGTGTTTCGAGGTGGTGTAGGCCGCCGAGCTCGGCGTGCGCAGATGCACGAAGGACTGGATCGAGCCGATATTGACGATGCGGCCCTTGGCTGCGCGCAACGGGTTGAGGAACGCCTGCGTCATGTTGAAGACGCCGTTGAGGTTGAGCGAGATGATGTCGTTCCAGTCCTTCGCCACTGTCTCCGGCTCCGCGGTGAAGGCGTTGCGGCGGGTGATGCCGGCATTGTTGACGAGGATCGAGACCTGCCCGACCTTGTCGGCGACCTCTTTGGCGAGCGCAAAGCAGTCGTCGCGTTTGGTCACGTCGAGCGCAAAGCTCTCGGCCTTGCCGCCGGACTTGCGGATCTCCTCGGCGGCTTCCGCGGCCGTGTCGGCGTTGACGTCGAGCAGCACCACCTGCGCGCCCTCGCGGGCGTAGCCGGCCGCGATGGCCCGGCCGATGCCCGAACCGGCGCCCGTGATGACGGCGATATGATTTGCGAGCAATGCCATGACAATTTCCTCCCGATTTATTTTCGAAGTTTCATGAAAGGCTAACTCGAAATTAAGGGGTCGGAAACGGCGGCCTTGGCATACTGGTCTTGATTGCTAAACGTTGCGCGCATGATGGAACGGCTTGAATCCTGGAAACTCGCACTCGAACGCCTGCGGTCGGCGCAAGGCGCCGATTGGGCCGAGGCGGGCCGCCTCGTGACCGAGATCGCGCGGATGAGCACCGACACCATGCTGCGTCAGGCCGCCGAGCAGGCGCTTCCGGTGCTGCGCCAGGCCGTGGACAACGACGATCACAGTGTCACGCTGGCGGCCCGGCGCCGTCTCGGCGTGGTGCTCGATGTCGTTCACGATCTGACCGCGCCGCGCTTCGGCCGCCGCAATGCTGCGCCGAAAAAAATCTCCAGCGAGGATCGCGCCCGCAAGGTGCTCGGCCTGCCGCTCGCGGTGCAGCTCACCTGCGAGGACATCAACCAGGCCTATCGCCGCGCCGCCAAGGGCATGCACCCCGACCAGGGCGGCAGCGCGCAAGCGTTCATCGACCTCGCCGCCGCACGCGATATCCTGATCCATCCCCGCGCCTACAAGGACGCGTGAGGCCTCAACTCTTGTTCACGCAGCTCGGATAGGGCGCGGCTTCGCCGGCCAAAATCGGGCAGAGCTCGATCGGGCTAAGCGCGCGCAAACGCGTCTGCCAGCGGTCGTCGTTCACCAGCGGCTCGTCGGTTTCGGGGCCGCGCTCGGCCCACTGGACGGTGTAGTAGTCGCTCGTGCCCTGGAGCGTGACCAGGAGTGCGGTCTCGCTGTGCCGCGTCGGACCGCTGTCGACGCGACCGCAGCCGATCACGGCGACGAAACCCTCGAAGCGGCCGAACGTGCTGGCGCCGAGCGGCCTTGCCGCGAAGCTGTCGGGGCAGGCGGATTTGAAACCGCTTGCGATCGAGCCCGCGAATTTCTCCGGCGATGAACCTGGAGTCGTCGTCATGCCCTTCTCGCCGGTCACGGTGATCATCTCGGTCCAGCGTTCGGGCGTCTCGCCCTTCAGCACGGACTCGCGGATGTAATGGCCGCCCTTGGTGTTCTCGAACACCACGGAAAAATTCGAAGGCATCGCGAAGCTGACCAGCTGGCCGAAGACCGGCGAGATCACGCGAAAGGATTGCGGGGCCTGCGCGTACGCCGTTGCGGTGAGCAGGAGCGATGCGGCGAGAATGGTTGTTGTCGCCGGTGCGCGCATCGATTGGCTCCAAAGGTGAAAAAACGAGCGGGCAAAAACAAGCAGGCAAGGATGCTGGCATCGCATCCTTGCCCGGACCTTGTCGTCCGCCGATCGAATTCCTACCAGGTGCAGTGGCCGTTCTTCAACGCGTGATCCTTCAGCATGATCGCGTCGCCAAGGGTCGGCACGGTCGCGCTGACGCGGGAATAGCCGGAGGGCCACGGCGTGGTCGGGATGCCCTCGTCCCAGATCTGGCAGAAGCCGGTGTCCTGCCAGCGGATCAGGTGATAGCTGGCCTCGGCAGGGCTTGCGGCGACGAAGGCGGTGACGGCAAGGCCCACAGCAGCGCACAGCACGGAAATACGACGCATGATCAGCTCCTCGAAATGAAAGTTGTGATGCGCCTCCCGACAATGATGGGGAGGGCGGCGCGGGACGCTTGGGGTGCGCCCCGGACAAGATGTGAGTAGGTCCGCCAACGGGCCGGGTTCAAAGCAGGTGCGCGGAAAATGCGTGATTTCGGCAGAAAAAATCAGTGGTGCGTCCAAAGAAAAAGGGCAGACCGCTTGCGCGATCCGCCCTTTGAAATCCGGTCAGTTGCCTCACGCCTAGAGCGTGCAGCGGCGCTCTGCGCGCAGCTTGATCTGGAGCTCCGAGGCGGCCGTGAAGGTCGGGAGCGGCTTGCTGACGACCTTGTAGGTCGACACGCCCCACTGGAACGGCTTGTACTTGAGGTCTTCGTTCCAGACCTGGCAGATGCCGGTGTTGTCCCAGCGGATCACGTAATAGCCGACCGCCGCGGAGGCCGGCACGGCGAACACGGAGGTGGCGATGCCGGCAACGGCACAGAGGGCGAGAACGCGACGCATGAAATATCTCCTGATGGGGAACGTGAGACGGAAACTGGTGCGGCAAAATGGTGCGGGTGGCAAGCGGGGCGGCGACCGTTCACGGACATGTCAGCCGTTGGTCGGCTGTTCGGATGAGCCTTATCGCTTGACTGTCGCTTGTCTATCACTCGTCTATCCCTCGGCCAGCGACGCCACCGCCTCGATCTCGATCAGCATCTTCGGATCGGGCAGTGCGTGGACCACGCAGGTGGTGCGGGCGGGGTAGGGCGGCGGCCCGAAGGCGCCGGCATAGAGCGCGTTCATGGCGGCGACGTCGGAGGCGCGGGTCAGCAGCACGTTGACCTTGACGAGATCGCGGATCTCGGCGCCGGCCTCCGCCAGCACGCGCTTGATGTTGACGGCGACGTTGGCGAACTGCGCCTCGAATCCATCAGGCAGCGCGCCGCTCGCGTCGAAGCCGGGAATGCCGGAGACGAACAGGAGATCGCCGGTGCGCGTGGCAAAGGACAGCGGCGGCGCCTTGACGTGCGGCGGGGGTGCGAAATGCTGGATCGGCATGGGATCACCTCGGATGGACGGCTGACAGCGCAAGCGTAGCGGCAGCTCGGGGCGCCTCCAACAAAAAACGCGAAAACAACCCCATGCACAGTAGACATCCGGCGAGAATCATTGAGCTTTCTTTTTGGATTCGGGAAAAGCAAAATAATCGCTTGCTCCGTCGGGCAAAACAGGGGCAGAATGGCATGATGGCGGGTGAGCGTCTCGTCGCGCCAAACTCCGCCGTCATGCCCCGGCCCGACCGGGGCATCCAGTACGCCGCGGCTTCTCGGTTCACCATCGCCCCTCTGGAATACTGGATCGCCCGGTTAAACCGGGCGATGACAGTTGAATGCGCTGCTGCACCTTGGCCCTGAGAGCCGCCCCCCATCATGTTGCCGCCGCGATGCATCGGATACATTCGCTGCGTCTGATTCGTTTCCCTCCTTGAAGAATAGCCCCCGGAGACTCCCATGAAGTTCGCATCCACCCTTCGTGCCGCGCTGGTCGGCATTGCCGCGCTTGCCGGCCTCTCGACCTCGGCGCTGGCCGACGGCGGCACCGTTGTGCTGACGATCTACAAGGCGGGCTGGATCATCGGCGGCTCCGGCGGCTCGGGCGTGCTGAACTTCCGTGGCCGGGCCTATTCGCTCTCGACCGGCGGTCTCGACTACGGCCTCGTCTTCGGCGGTTCCAAGACCGTGCTGCGCGGCCGCGTGTCCAACATCAACCGGCCCTCCGACATCGCCGGCGTCTACGGCGCCGCCGGTGCGGGCATCGCGGTGGGCCGCGGCGCGCGCGCCATCGTGCTGAGCAACCAGAAGGGCGCCGTGCTCGAGCTGTCCGGCACGCAGGTCGGCCTGATGGCGAATGCGGATCTCAGCGGCCTTGCGATCACGATGCGGTAGGGACGGCGATCAGCTCAATTCGTAGCCCGCATGAGCGACAGCGACATGCGGGTCACCCTCAGCCCCGGATGTCGCTGTCGCTCATCCGGGCTACGTTCCCCTCACCGCCGCGTGAATCCGCTCGCAATGTGCGACGAGATTTGCGTGCGCATCGACGAACGCCTTCAGCGGCGTCGGGATCGGAAAGAATAAAATGTTGGCGATGAAGCCGTAGATGCCGGCATCGACGCTAGTCGGCGCCGCGCCGTGCACGAAGCCGTTCGCCGGCACGATCTCCGCCAGCACCTGCAGATCGGCGAGCCCCCGCGCATAGGCCTGCTCGGGCGTGTAGCGGCCGATGCCCTGGTAGTGATAGCGCTGCGCATTATACGCCTTCGCCTTCTCGAATCCTGCCGCATCGATCTGCCTGTGCTGCGCGATGAAGGCGTCGCGGAATGCCGGATAATAGCGCTCGTCCTTCCAGCGCGAATACGACATCACCCAATAGAGATCGTCGAGCATGCGCGTGACGAAGTGATTGGTGCGGCGCTGCTCCGGTGAAAGCCCCGCGTCGATGGTGAGGCGGTATTTCGCGGTCGCGTGCGTGATGATGGTCTCGCTGTCGCCGATCGTCTCGCCGTCATCCACGATATAGGGCAGCTGCCCGCGCGGTGCGGCGGAGGCATCGAACACATGCTCGTGCACGAACGGCACGCCCGCGAGCTTCAGGAAGGCATAGACCTTGAGGCCGTAGCCGTTGTTGTCGGCGACGCCGAACAGCTCTGGATAGGAGTAGAGGGTCAGCATGGGACGGACGCTCCTCCGCGGTGGAGGGCAGCATGCAGGTGTGCCCCGGGCAACGCAATGGGAGAGTGCCCCTACGAATGCGATGCCGCCGTAAAGACCGCCAATTGCGCGTCGAAAGCGCGCCTGAATGCCGGCCGCGCTTCACCGCGGGCGACATAGGCGGCGATATCGGGATATTCATCCAGCAGACCTGATGCATTCAACCGGCGCAGCACTGTCACCATCATGAGATCGCCGGCGCTGAACGCACCGTCGAGCCAGTCGGCATCGCCGAGGTGGCGGGACAATTCACCGAGCCTGACACGGACGCGATCCTGCAGCAGCGGCAGCCGCTCCGCGTACCAGCTCTTGTTGCGCTCGAACAGCATCGCCATGCCGAGTTCGACGATCGGCGGCTCCAGCGTGCTGAGCGCGGCAAACATCCACGTGATCGCGCGGGCCCGGGCGTTCGGCTCCGTCGCCAGCAGCCCGGCATGACGCTCCGCGAGATGGAGCACGATCGCGCCGGACTCGAACAAGGGGAGGTCACCGTCCTCATAGGTCGGGATTTGCCCGAACGGATGCAGGGCGAGATGGGCGGGCCCCTTCATGTCCGAGAACGAAACCAGACGCACGTCGTAGGGCTGGCCGACCTCCTCGAGCGCCCAGCGCACCCGCATGTCGCGGGCCTGTCCGCGGCCGCGGTCGGGCGAGTTTGCGAAGGCGGTGATGGTGGGCATCTGGAGGGCTCCGGGGTTGATCGCGTTTTGCGTTCGGAGGACGAGTGGAATGAGTGGATTCCGACAGGTCAATGCGTTTTCGTGGACCCCGTAGCCCGCATGAGCGATAGCGATATGCGGGGCAGCTGCCGGCCCCGGATGTCGCTGTCGCTCATCCGGGCTACAGGAAAATCCCGCCGCCACTGTCGGATCGTTGCCCCCTGCCTCGTCCTTGGAACACCGGGCGCGCTCCCGCGTGTCCAGCCTGAGGCAAAAGGATACACGTTCATGATCTCCATCACGCCGTTTCTCTGGTTCGACAACAACGTGCCGGAGGCCGTCGCCTTCTACAAATCGGTGTTTCCCAATGCCAAGGTCGAGACCGTCAGCGACTTCATGGCGGTGTTCGAGCTCGAAGGCCAGCGCTTCAATGCGCTCAACGGCGGGCCGCAATACAAGTTCAACGAAGCGGTGTCGTTCTTCATCAGCGTGGAGACGCAGGCGGAAGTCGATTATTTCTGGGACAAGCTCACCGCCGACGGCGGCGAAGAATCCCGCTGCGGCTGGCTCAAGGACAAGTTCGGGCTGTCCTGGCAGGTGATCCCATCAGCGCTCGGCCGCTACCTCGGCGACCCCGACCGCAGCAAGGCGAACCGCGTCATGCAGGCGATGATGCAGATGAGAAAGATCGTGATTGCGGATTTGGACAAGGCCTATGCTGGGTGAGGCAGGTGCCCGTGCCCCGGACGCAGCGCATCGCGCCGCTCTTCGCGGCGTGGTGCGCTGCAGAGCCGGGGCCCATGCCGCATCCGTGCAGGAGCTTCTGGGTCCCGGGTCTGCGCTTCGCTTGCCCGGGACACGCGAGCAGGCCAAAGCGGGGACACTCTCGACTATTCCGTTGCAGCGATCCACGCCGCAAGCTCACGCCACGGCTCCAATGTCCAATGCCCGGACGCCGCGCCCGACGGTGAGGGCAGCACGAACATTTCGGGCAAACTCTCATCGCGCAGCTGCCGCCCCAGCGCAATCACGCTCGACGGCCTGCCGTAAAACAAGCTCGCCGCCTTCTTGCTCGTGAACGCAATTGTCCGCGGTCGATACTTCTCGATTTTGGCCCTGAAGCCGGGCACGTCGATCGAGGCGGCCTCGATCTGGTGATCCATCCCGGCGCCCGATTTGGAGAGATCGGTGAAGCCAATCCCGAGATCGAGCAAGCTCGCGAACTCGCCCGGCTGATACCGCCGCGGGGTGATGCCGACCTCATGGATCGCGCGCCAAAAGCGGTTGCCGGGATGGGCGTAGTAGTGCCCGAGCTCGGCCGAGCGCGTGCTGGCGGCGGTGCCGACGAAGACGAGGCGGAGGTCGGGGCGGAGTTGGTCGGGGAGGCGGTGCAGCGGGGCTTCGGGCAAATTGTCTATCCGTGGAGCTGCAGCCCGTGTGAGCGGGGGCGGCATTTGGGTGGGCTGTCAATGCGGGATGTCGCTTCGCTCATCCCGGCTACAGTCAATGCGCTCCGCGCTCTTTCAGTCTATCGATCCACTCGCCGTATAGGCCATGGAGAGCACCTTCAATTGGCCAGCCGGGAGATGTCTCGATCAAATGAAGCAGCGACCAAGCAATTCCGAGACAATCATCTGGCCCGAACAGCCGCACCAAAGCTTTTGCCTCGTCATCCGTAATCGGTGTTTGCACTTCGCCGAGCAAAACTTTCAGTTCCCGCAATTCCGGCGCGGTGGCAGCACTTGAACTCGGCAACGGGCCGATTTGAGCAAGGCGCTCAACGGCTGGCTGCATTATTGCTTTCTCCTCTCGTCTTCTCATCGGCTCGGGAAAGGCTCCACGACGGATACTCAAGGCTACGAAGCGTCCGTTGTGGGTTCAAGTATTGTGCCGGTCGGACCTATTCGGAAGCTGTACATCTAGATGGATGTCATCAAAAATGAAGCCGAGCTCTCGCCCGGCTTCGCTTCCGATGGATGCCCGAGCAAGCCCCGCCATGGCGAGGAAGGGCCGGCTCACAACACCCTATTGCTCTCCTTCACCTTCTCCGCGTCCAGATAAACGCTGCTCCCCATCTCCTTGAACTTCGCGCTCATCTTGGCCATGCCGTCCTCGGCGGTCCCGCTCATCGACATGCCCACGCCGTTCGGATCATTCAGTGTCGCGGCATAATCCCGCACGTCCTGCGTGATCTTCATCGAGCAGAATTTTGGGCCGCACATCGAGCAGAAATGGGCGACCTTGTGGGCTTCCTTCGGCAGGGTCTCGTCGTGGAAGTTCTTTGCGGTGTCGGGATCGAGGCCGAGGTTGAACTGGTCGCTCCAGCGGAAGTCGAATCGGGCGCGGGAGAGCGCATCGTCGCGCAGCTGAGCGGCCGGGTGGCCCTTGGCGAGATCGGACGCGTGGGCGGCGATCTTGTAGGTGATGACGCCGACCTTGACGTCGTTGCGATCGGGCAGGCCGAGATGCTCTTTCGGCGTGACGTAGCAGAGCATGGCGCAGCCGAACCAGCCGATCATGGCGGCACCGATGCCCGAGGTGATGTGGTCGTAGCCCGGCGCGATGTCGGTGGTCAGGGGCCCGAGGGTGTAGAACGGCGCCTCGCCGCACTCCTTGAGCTGCTTGTCCATGTTGATCTTGATCTTGTGCATCGGCACGTGGCCGGGGCCTTCGATCATGACCTGGCAGCCCTTGTCCCACGCGATCTTCGTGAGTTCTCCGAGCGTCTCGAGTTCGGCGAACTGCGCGCGGTCGTTGGCATCCGCAATCGAGCCCGGACGCAGGCCGTCGCCGAGCGAGAACGAGACGTCATACTTGCGCATGAGGTCGCAGATCTCGTCGAAATGGGTGTAGAGGAAGCTCTCCTTGTGATGCGCCAGGCACCACTTCGCCATAATGGAACCACCACGAGAAACAATGCCGGTGACGCGGTTGGCGGTGAGATGGATATATTGCAGGCGCACGCCGGCGTGGATGGTGAAATAGTCGACGCCCTGCTCGCACTGCTCGATCAGCGTGTCCTTGTAGAGCTCCCAGGTCAGCTTGACCGGATCGCCGTCGCACTTCTCCAGCGCCTGATAGATCGGAACGGTGCCGATCGGCACCGGCGCGTTGCGCAAAATCCATTCGCGGGTGGTGTGAATGTTGCGCCCCGTCGAGAGGTCCATCACGGTGTCGGCGCCCCAGCGGATCGCCCACACCATCTTCTCGACCTCTTCCTCGACCGATGACGTCACCGCCGAGTTGCCGATATTGGCGTTGATCTTGGTCAGGAAGTTGCGGCCGATGATCATCGGCTCGAGCTCGGCATGGTTGATGTTGCAGGGGATGATGGCGCGGCCGCGGGCGATCTCGCTGCGCACGAACTCCGGGGTGATGAAGGCGGGGACTTCGGCGCCAAAGCTTTCGCCGTCGGCAAGGGCTGCTTCCGCGCGCTCGAGCTGCTGCTTGCGGCCGAGATTTTCGCGCGCCGCGACGTAGATCATCTCCTTGGTGATGACGCCGGCGCGGGCGAATTCGAGCTGCGTGATCTTGTGGCCGTCGAGGCCGCGTAGCGGCTGGTGATAGGCCGAGAAGGCGCGCGCGGCCTTGTCGGTGGAGACGCTGCCATTGTCCTCCGGCTTGATCTGCCGGCCCTGATATTCCTCGACGCCGCCGCGCTCCAGCACCCAGGCCTTGCGGTCGCGCGCGAGACCGGCGTTGACGTCGATGGTCACGCTCGGGTCGGTGTAGGGACCGGAGGTGTCGTACACCGGCAGGTTCGGCTCGCCGGCGCCTTCGGACAGGATGATCTCGCGCAAGGGCACGCGCAGATCAGGCGCGGCGTCGGGCGAGGCGAAGATCTTTCGCGACGAGGGCAGCGGGCCGGTGGTGACGGCGGGGACGGTCTTGTCGGGGTTGGAGCGGATGTTCATGGGATCCTCCTTGATTCAGTTCGTTGGCGTTGCTGCGCGAGAGACAAATCGGCTGTCATCCCCGCGAAAGCGGGGATCCAGTACTCCGAGGCAGTGCGGCCAGAGCCGAGAGGCCGCGGCGTACTGGATCGCCCGGTCAAGCCGGGCGATGACAGAGGTGTGTGGGTGAGGGCGAGGCGCATCACGCCGCCTCCGCGGAGAGGCCGAGCCATTGCCGTACCCGCGCATCCGGGTCGGCGTTCTGGGTGACGTCGCTGACGACGGCGATGGAATCCGCGCCGGCGGCAAAAATCTCCGCGGCGTGCTCGAACTTGATGCCGCCGATCGCGACCAGCGGGATATTGCCGATGCGCTTCTTCCATTCCGTGATCTTTGGAATGCCCTGCGGCTCGAAGCGCATCGATTTGAGCGTGGTGAAGAAGATCGGCCCCAGCGCGACATAATCGGGCTCGGCGGCGAGTGCGGTGTCCAGCTCATCCTCGTCGTGAGTGGAAACGCCGAGCGACAAGCCGGCCTCGCGGATGGCAGCGAGGTCGGCGTCCGCCAAGTCCTCCTGGCCGAGATGCAGATATTTTGCGCCGGCGACGATCGCCGCGCGCCAATAATCGTTGACGACGAGCTTGGCTTGCGTGCCCGCGGTGATCGCCAGCGCATCGGTGACCATCTGCAGCGATTGCGAATCGTCGAGGTCCTTTGCGCGCAGCTGGATGGTGCCGACGCCGAGCCTGGTCAGGCGCTCGACCCAGGCGAGGCTGTCGACGACGGGATAAAAGCGATCAGGATACGGCATGCCAAAAAGGTGTCCCAACGACAGGGGTGGAAGGCGAGGCGAAATCGCGGGCGTTCATCAGCCCGGCCTCATAAGCGGTGCGGCCGGCCTCGATCCCGAGGCGGAAGGCGTTGGCCATCGCGACGGGATCGGCGGCTTTGGCGATGGCCGTGTTGAGCAGCACGGCGTCGTAGCCGAGCTCGAGCGCCTGCGCCGCGTGCGACGGCGCGCCGATACCGGCGTCGACCACCAGCGTGATATCGGGCAGCCGCTCGCGCATCAGCTTGAGCGCATCGCGGTTGGTGATGCCTTTCGCGCTGCCGATCGGCGCGGCCCACGGCATCACCACCTTGCAGCCGGCATCGACCAGGCGGTTTGCGACCGAGAGATCCTCGGTACAATAGGGGAACACTTCAAAGCCGTCCTTGATCAGGATGCTTGCGGCTTCCACAAGTCCGACCACGTCGGGTTGCAGCGTGTCGTTGTCGGCGATGACTTCGAGCTTGATCCAGGATGTGCCAAACAATTCGCGCGCGAGCTTGGCCGTCGTCACCGCCTCGCGCACGCTGCGGCAGCCGGCGGTGTTCGGCAGCACGGTGACGTCGAGCTCGCGGATCAGATTCCAGAACGCATCGCCGGTCTTGCCGCCGGCGGATTCGCGCCGCAGCGACACCGTGACGATGTTCGAGCCCGAGGCGCGGATCGCCGCCTGCATGATCGCAGGCGAGGGATAGAGCGCACTGCCGATGAGGAGGCGGGAGGGGAAGGTCTTGCCGTAGAAATTGACCATCATCAGTGTCTCCGCGATTTGCGGTCTGCTCCCTCGCCCCGCTCTTCGCGGGGAGAGGGTTGGGGTGAGGGGCTGTATCCGCAATGGAGGTGGGAGTCGGACTCGCGGAGAGTCCCCCTCACCCGAAAAAATTCGCGCTCGCGCGAATTTCGACCTCTCCCCGCAAGCGGGGCGAGGTGAAGAAAGGCGACAGCGTCGTTCACATCATCCTCCCTGCCGCGGTGTGATGATCTCGATCTCGTCGCCGGCCTTCAGCGCGGTTTCGGCCCAGCGGCTTTTCGGCACGACGTCGTAGTTGAGCGCGATGGCGAAATGGGTGCCCTCGTAGTCGAGCTCGCTGAGCAGCGCGTCGACGCTGGCGGAATTGATTTCGCGCTGCTCGCCGTTCACCATCACGCGCATTGCATCACCTCATTGTCGATCTGGCCGCGCTCGACAAAGCCAAGCGTCAGCTCGGCCAGAACAGGCGCGATCAGAAAGCCGTGGCGGTAGAGGCCGTTCACGCTGATCGTGTTGCCGCGAATGCCGATGCGCGGCAGATTGTCGGGGAAAGCGGGGCGCAGGCCGGAGCCGAATTCGACGATGCGGGCCTCGCCGAAGGCGGGATGCACGGCGTAGGCGGCGCCCAGCAGCTCCAGCGCGGAGCGCACGCTGACGCCGGTGTCCTCGGCCTCGATCGAGGTCGCGCCCAGCATGAACAGATTGTCCTCGCGCGGGATCACATAGAGCGGCCAGCGCGGATGGATCAGGCGCACCGGGCGCGCGAGCTGCACCTCGGCGGTTTCGATCAGGATCATCTCGCCCTTGACGCCGCGCAAGCCAGGCTGCTCGTCGCGCGCGGCAAGGCCGCGACAGTCGATCACGATGCCCTCCAGGTCTGTGGCGGCGACGTCGCTTTCGAACTTGATGGTGCCGCCGGCCGCAACGATGCGCGCGTGCAGTTTCGGCAGCACGCGGCGCGGCTCGACATGGCCCTCGGTCGGGAAGAACAGCGCGTCGCGGAAGCGGCCTTCGAGCGACGGCTCGAGCTCGGCCAGCGCCGCCGCATCGAGCCGGCGGTGGCCCGCGGTCATCCGGGCAAAGCGCTCGAAATCGTTGCGCTCGCGCGGGTGGGCGACCACCAGCGAACCGTTGAAGGGCGTGTCGGGCAGCTCGCGCCGCCAGATGTCGAGCGAGCGCAGGCCGAGCCTGGAGATGATCGGTTCGGAAACTTCCGCCTCGCAATAGGGCGCGAGCATGCCGCCGGCCCAATGGCTGGTGGCATCGGTCATGTCGGCGTCACCGCGCTCGTGCAGGGTGACGGCATGGCCGGCCTGCGCGAACAGCAAGGCCTGCCAGGCGCCGGCAATGCCCGCGCCGATGATGGATACCGGGGAATCCGGTCGCTTGGTCGTCTGCAACATCCCTGTCCCTTCGCCGGCATGACCCGGATCAGGTTCAAAGGGTCACCGCGGTCCTGGGCGGATTTGCCCATTTAGCGGTATCTCAGCTCCTCCTCGGAGCACCCCTCGGAACGGCTCTAATGTATGCCAGCAGGACTGGGTGGTCAACGCGCTTGGCGGGAACCCACCGCTCTCGTGCCCCGGACGCAGCGCAGTGCGTCGCCTTCTTGGCGACGTGGTGCGCTGCTGAGCCGGGGCCCATTGCTGTGGGAGTAAGTGGGTCCCGGCTCTGCGCAGCAGCGTTGCACGCTGCAGCGCGTCCGGGACACGGAGAGAGCTATCTCGGCGCCTGCGCCCGGGCGTTGCGAACGCGCTGGGCGAGCTTCCGGTGTGGGGCGGTGCCGAATATCGGCTGCGGATTGCCGTTCGGCTCGAGCCAAGGGGCGCCCATATTGGCCTCGCTCATATTGGCGACTTGGACGGCCTCCTGCCGCTGCCGCTTTGCGGCGTAGTAATAGCCGCCGGCGAAATAACGAACGGCGCGGGCGTGATCGCCATTGGCGGCGTGATAGGCGCCGGCGAGATATTTCACGGCATAGGTGAGGTTGGTGTTGGGATCGCGCAGGCCGGCGGCGTCGCCGGTGTAGCCGACCCCGCGGGCCGTCGCGAGCTTGATCTGCATCAGCCCGATGGTGCCGCCATGGCCGACCAGGCCGGGCTGGTAGCGGCTTTCGCGCATGATGACGCGATGCACCAGCGCCTCCGGCACACCGTTGGCGCGCGCATGGGCCGCGACCATCTCGGCGTACTCCGCTTGGCCCGCGAATGCAGCCTGCGGCAACGTCAGTCCGGCCGCGAGCAGCGCGGCGACACGTAAAATTTTCATCAGATATCCCGGAGGTCCTGAGACTGATTGAAGGCCTGCGCCCGGCTGCCGTTTAGGCCCCCGAACGCGGCAATGATGTGACCAAACGCCGCCGTAAATTTTTTCGCGGCGCCGAGCCGCAGTGACGACTCAATGCTGGCGCAGGAGTTCCCTCAGGCGGACAACTCGCGACAGAAGGCCTGTCTATTCGCATGGGCGCACGAAAGCGAGTATGTCACGGCCAGCGAATCGGGAGAGGTGCCATGACAAAATCAACCATGGTCAAGGCCCACAGCGGCGACATGTCAGAACACGAT
Organism: Bradyrhizobium sp. Ken64; assembly: GCF_055807555.1. Classification (NCBI taxonomy): domain Bacteria; kingdom Pseudomonadati; phylum Pseudomonadota; class Alphaproteobacteria; order Hyphomicrobiales; family Nitrobacteraceae; genus Bradyrhizobium; species Bradyrhizobium sp. Ken64. The sequence goes on from NZ_JBVVPA010000018.1 coordinate 84,472, forward strand.
TTGCCCAGAAACAACCCCTGTGCCCAATGCGGCACGCTGATCCCGACGCCCGACTGGACCGAACCGGGCGAAGGGCGCGTCTCCTATCTCTGGACGTGCCACGCCTGCAATTATCGCTTCGAGGCGATTGCGATCTTCGACGAGGCTGCCCTCGAGCACCCGCCGCTCGCGGCCTGAGTTTTGTTCCTTCGGGCATGATTTCGGAAAACCGCTGCACACTTTGCGTTGGCGCGGCCCTTCGGGTCCGGATCATGCCTTAAGCCGAAGCTGCGGCTGTTGCCATGCCGGCAATTGCATCCGCACGATCACGCGCACGGCGATCGTCGGTGAGAACGATGCGCTGCAAAATGTTCCTGGGTGACTTAGGAACAATGCACGCGGCTCCGATACTCGCGCAGCACGCGACGAAATTGCAGCACGCGCGGAACTGGGATTGATCCGAGCTGTTTTCTCCGCACGAGTTTTCTGCTGAAGGAGAGGACAATATGTTGATGAAATCGCTCGCGGCCGGTCTCGCCGGTACCGCACTGCTCGCAACCGTTGCGTTCGCGCAAAATCCGACCGCCACCACCGACAAGGCGCCGGCTGCCGCCGCCTCGACGACGACCACGACCGCGTCGGGACAGTGGCGTACGTCCAAGATGGACGGCATCAAGGTCTATAACGACGCCAACGAGAACATCGGCTCGATCAATGATCTGCTGATGGACAAGAGCGGCAACATCAAGATCGCCGTGATCGGCGTCGGCGGCTTCCTCGGCCTGGGCGAGCATCTGGTCGCGGTGCCCTATGAGAAGCTGAAGTTCGTCAACGAGGCGGTTGCCTACACCGGCGCTGCCGGCAACAACCCGAACAGCGCGGCCAACCGGCCCGCGGCGACCACCACGACGGGTGCCGCAACCGGCACCGACAACAAGCCCGCGACCACGACGACCGCGTCGTCCTCGTCGAAATGGTATCCGGACCACGCCGTGTTCAATGCGAGCAAGGACGAGCTGAAGAACATGCCCGAGTTCAAGTACTCGGAGTAACGCGGCTCTTAACGTCTAACGAAGCGCGCCCGGTTTTTGCCGGGCGCGCTGTCGTGTTTTTTTATCATGCTAGCTGTTGACCCTCACCCTGAGGAGCGCGCCTTTGCGCGCGTCTCGAAGGGCGAGGCCACCGGCCGGGCCTTCATCCTTCGAGACGCGCGAAGACGCGCTCCTCAGGATGAGGAATTGATGCCGGCCCGTTATCTATCCCTAGTTTCCCTTCACCAGCGGGCAGCCGCCCTTGTCGAGCGGGCGGAAGGCCTCGTCGCCGGGCACGGTGGCGATCAGCTTGTAGAGGTCCCACTCGCCCTTGGAATCCTCGGGCTTCTTGACCTCGAACAGATACATGTCGTGGACCATGCGGCCGTCGATGCGGATCTTGCCGTTCTTGGCGAAGAAGTCGTTGACCGGCGTTTTGCGCATCTGCTCCATCACCTTCGGTGCCTCGTCGGACTTGATGGCGTCGATCGCCTTCAGATAATGCATGGTCGCCGAATAGAGCCCCGCCTGGATCATGGTCGGCATGTGGCCGACCTTCTCGTTGAAGCGCCTGGAGAAAGCGCGCGTCTCCTCGTTGGTGTCCCAGTAGAACGCGTCGGTGATGATCAGGCCTTGCGTCGACTTGATGCCGAGCGAATGAACGTCGGTGATTTCCATGAGCAAGGCGATCATCTTCTGGCCGCCCTGCGTCAGGCCGAACTCGGCCGCCTGTTTCAGCGCGTTGGTGGTGTCGCCGCCGGCATTGGCCAGCGCGACCACCTTGGCCTTGGAGGCCTGGGCCTGGAGCAGGAAGGAGGAGAAGTCCGACGAATTGAGCGGGTGTCGGACCTCGCCGAGCACCTTGCCGCCGCTCTCCTTGACGACGTTGGCGGCGTCGCGCTGCAGCGCCATGCCGAAGGCGTAGTCGGCGGTCACGAAGAACCAGGAGTCCTCGCCGCGCTTGACCATCGCCTTGCGGCGACGTTCGACAGCGCATAGGTGTCGTAGGTCCAGTGCACCGTGTTGGGCGAGCAGGCGACGCCCGTGATATCGGATGAGCCGCCGCCGGAATTGATGTTGATCTTGTTCTTCTCGCGCGTCAGCGCCGAGATCGGCAGCGCCACCGACGAGGTCGGCACGTCGAAGATCGCGTCGACCTTGTCGTTGTCGTACCAGTTGCGCGCGATGTTGACGCCGACGTCGGGCTTGTTCTGGTGATCGGCGGAGACCACCTGCACGGGCTTCCCCGCGACCTTCGCGCCGTAATCGGCGACCGCCATTTCGACGGCGGCGAGCGAGCCCTTGCCGGTCGCGTCCGCATAGAGGCTCGACATGTCCGTGAGCACGCCGATCTTGACGACATCGTCGGAAATCTGCGCCCGCGCGGCGCCTGAGGTGGCGGCGAGAGCGAGACCGGCCGCGATCGCGGCGATGAGTTTTTGCATTTTGTTTTTCTCCCTTTGTGTTGCTATTCGGGTTTGTTGCGGGCACGTTCTAGCGACAAACCGACGCGGCAGCAAAGCCCGCGATGCCTGAGGGGGTTGAGAAATAAGCAGGGGTGTTTCCGTCATTCCGGGGCGCGCCCTTAGGCGCGAACCCGGAATCCATTCATCCACCGTCGCTGCGGCACGATGGATTCCGGGCTCGCGCTACGCGCGCCCCGGAATGACGATGAGACAGCTCACGCGCTGCTGCCCTTGAGCCGTTCGTTGCGTCGGCGCAGGCCTTCCAGGGTGGCGAGCAGGATGACCGAGACGGTCGTCAGGATCACCGCCGCTGCCGTGATGGTCGGGCTGATGTTCTCGCGGATGCCGCTGAACATCTCGCGCGGCAGGGTCCGCTGTTCCGGACCTGCCATGAACAGCACGATCACCACTTCGTCGAAGCTGGTCGCGAAGGCGAACAGCGCCCCCGACGCCACGCCGGGCAGGATCAGCGGCAGGATCACCCGGCGGAAGGCATCAAGCGGTGAGGCGCCGAGTGAGGCGGCTGCGCGTGCCAGATTGGTGTCGAAGCTCTGCAGCGTCGCGCCGACCGTGATCACCACGAAGGGCGTCGCCAGAGCGGTGTGAGCCAGGATCAAGCCGAGATAGCTGCCGGTCAATCCGATCGGCGCGAAGAAGAAATACAGGCCGACCGCGGTAATGACGCCGGGCACGACGACCGGCGACAGCACGAAGGCCAGCACGAGCGGCTTGAACCGGCTCTTCCACTGCGCCAGCCCCAGCGCGGCCAGCGTGCCGAGCACCATCGAAAGCAGGGTCGAGGCCACACCGATGATCATGCTGTTCTTCAGCGAATTCATCCAGCGCGGCGAATTGATGAAGTCGTCGTACCAGCGCAGCGAGAGGCCCGGCAGCGGATAGGTGAGGTACGAGCCCGAGCTGAAGGACAGCGGCATGATCGCAAGGATCGGTGCGATCAGGAAGATGAACACCAGCGTGGAGACAATGATCGTCGCGGTCCACGCGATCCGTTGGCTCGGCGTGCGGAGGGAGGAATTGTCGCTCAATTCTTCATCCCTCCCGTCACCTGCTGTCCCTGCACCAGCTTGCCGTAGATGAGCGCGAGCAGAATGGTGGCGAGCAGCAGCACCGCACCTAGTGCCGACGCAAGGCCCCAATTGGCGGTCTCGGTCGTGTAGAGCGCGATGAAGTAGCTGATCATTTGATCGGCGGCGCCACCGACCAGTGCCGGCGTGATGTAGTAGCCGAGCGCCAGGATGAAGACGAGCAGGCTTCCCGCGCCGATGCCGGGCAGCGTCTGAGGCAGGTAGATGCGCAGGAAGGCGGTGAGGGGTGGCGCACCGAGCGAGGCGGCGGCACGCATGTAAGCAGGCGAGATCGCCTTCATGCTGCTGTACAGCGGCAGGATCATGAACGGCAGGAGAACGTGGGTCATGGCCACGCAGACACCGAAGCGGTTGTAGATCAGGCGCAACGGCGCGTCGATGATGCCAAGCCAGAGCAGGCTGTCGTTCACGACGCCTTTGCCCTGCAACAGAACGATCCAGGCGCAGGTGCGGACCAGAAGCGACGTCCAGAAAGGCAGCAGGACGAAGATCATCAGCAGATTCGACCGGCCGGGCGGCAGCGCCGCCAGTAAATAGGCGACTGGAAAGCCCAGGATCAGGCACAGCGCCGTGACACTGAGGCTGATGAGGAAGGTGCGGACGAAAACGTCGCGGTAGATGGCCTGATCCGGCGGGGCTGCGACGATCGTTCCGTCCACGTTCCGCGTCAGGTCGAGCGCCGACAAAAGGTAGAAGCCGGTCACGGGGCCGCTGGCGTCCTTGATCGTGGTCCAGGTGGCGCGTTCGCGCCAGGCCGGATTGATCTTGCCCAGCGTCTCCCTGGCCGTGCCGGGCTCGGGCGCGGTCTTCAGATTGCGTGCCGTGCTGGTCAGGATGGTACGAAAACCGTTCAGCGCGTAGTTCAGCCGCTTGGCCGCAATCGCAATGGCGCCGGAGGCGCGCGCCGCCAGGACGTCGCTTGCCAGCGCAGCGTAAGCCTTCTCGTCCGGCAGGTCCTTGCCGTCCCAGTCGGCGAGAGCAGCCACGGTTTGAGGCAGAACCTGACGCACCTCCCGGTCATCGACCGCGCGCCACAGCATTCCGGCGATCGGGCCCGCGAAGGTGAAGAGCAGAAAGGCGAGAAGCGGCAGAATGAGTGCCAATGCCTTGAGCTGGCGCGCGCGCTCCGCCTGCTTCAAACGGCGCTTGAGCGGCACCTCGGTCCGGGCATCGGCGCCGGTCAGGAGCGAGGCTGTCATGGGATGAGCCTCTTTGACCGGGCATCCCTCGCCATTTCAGTCAGCGCTATCCCACATGGTGTTTTGGAGCGGTCTGAGCGCGCCCCTCGTCCTTCGAGACGACCGCGGAGCCTGTCATCGGGCCGCGCTTTGCGCGGACCCGGTGGCGGTCTCCTCAGGATGAGGCTCATCGACATTGGTGCCTGTCGTGAAATCGCCGCCGCACGCTCCCTCCTCATCCTGAGGAGCCCGCCTAAGGCGGGCATCTCGAAGGATGGCCGCGACGAAACTGCTGCCAATGCGCGCCGCATGCCGGTTCGGCCGTGCGCTATTTCGCTGCCCATTTGTTGAAGCGCTCGGTCAGGCGGTCGATGTTCTCGAGCCAGAAGGCAACGTTGATCTCGACCGCATTCTTGATGTTATCGGGCGCTGTCGGCAGGTCCTTCAGAACAGCAGGCGCGAGCAGGGCGGCTGCGTTCTTGTTCGAGGTGCCATAAGCAATGTTCTCCGACAGTTTCGACTGGTTCTCCGCTTTGCCGACGAAGTCCAGGAACTTGTAGGCCGCGTCCTTGTTCGGGCTGCCTTTCAGGATCACCCAGCTGTCGAGGGTGAACAGCGCTCCGTCCCAGACCATGCCGAAATTCTTCTTCTCGTTCTTGTTCGCTGTGTCGATGCGGCCATTGTAGACCGAGGTCATCGCCACCTCGCCCGAGGCGAGCAATTGCGGCGGCTGAGCGCCGGCCTTCCACCAGACGATGTCGCCCTTGATGGTGTCCAGCTTCTTGAATGCGCGCTCGATGCCTTCGTCGGTCGCCAGCACCTTGTAGACGTCCTTTGGCGCGACGCCGTCGGCCATGAGGGCGATCTCCAGCGTGGTCTTCGGCCCCTGACGAAGGGCGCGCTTGCCCGGGATCTTCTTGGTATCGAAGAAGTCGGCCCAGCCCTTTGGGGCCTCCTTCAGCTTGTCCTTGTCGTAGCCGAGAACGAAGTCGTAGAGGATGGCGCCAACGCCGCAAGCGTTGACTGACGGTGGGATATAGGCTGCCTCGCCGCCGATCTTCGAATAGTCGAGCTTCTCGAACAGGCCTTCCTCGCAGCCGACTGCGAGCTCGTCGCTTTCGACCTGGACCACGTCCCAGGTGGCGGCACCACCCTGCACCTTGGCGCGCAGCACGCCGACGCCGCCGTCCCAAGATTCGTCGTTCATGGGCACACCGGCCGCTTTCTTGAACGGCTCGAAATAGACCTTCTTCTGGGCATCCTGATAGGCGCCGCCCCACGACACGACGGTGAGGTCACGCGCCTGCGCGACCGTGGCCAGCGCCGCGCTGGCGGTGAGTGCCGCGGCGAAACCCAGAACAATCTTGCGCTTCAGCATGGTCTTTGTCCTTCTTCTTCAAGTGACTTGCGTTGAGCTTGGTTGGTGCAGGTCCGCCCGCGTTGGAGCGATGCTGCATGACTGGATCAGACGGGATCGAGGGCCAGGCAGTCCTCCGGGCGGAAGGTGATGAACACGTCATCGCCAGGTGTAAGGCTGCCAGCTCTCAGACTGTCATGCGTCCCCGGCTGAAGCTTGACCATGAACTCCCTGTTGTCGGCGACGTCGAGCACGGCCAACGCGTGGTCGCCGAGATAAATGGTGTTCTGCACCTTGGCTGGCAGTCGGTTCGGTTCGTCGCCGGAGGTGCCGTCCGGGATAATGGCGATCCGCTCCGGCCGCACCGACAGCGAGGTCGATGCGCCCGCGCCTGATACGTTGACCGCTCGTGCGGTCACGGCGCCGCCGCCCGCCAGCGCAACGCGGCAATATTGTTTTTCGAGCGTCTCGACGGTGCCGGACAGCACATTGTTCTCGCCGATGAAATGGGCGACGAAGCTGTTCACCGGATGCTCATACAGCGCGTCGGGCCTGTCGATCTGCTGCACGATGCCGTCGTTGAATACGGCGATGCGGTCCGACATGGTGAGCGCTTCACTTTGATCGTGGGTGACGTAGACGACAGTGATGCCCATCGTCTCGTGCAATTGCTTGATCTCCAGCTGCATCTGCTCCCGCAGGCGCTTGTCCAGGGCGCCCAGGGGCTCGTCCATCAGCACGAGTTGCGGATTGAAAACGAGCGCGCGGGCCAGCGCCACGCGCTGCTGCTGACCGCCGGACAGCTGCCCGGGCCGCCGGTGCGCCAGGGCTTCCATCTTGATCATGCGCAACGCCGCTCCCACGCGCTCCTGCGCTTCGGCCTTGTTCGTGTTGCGGACGGACAGCGGGAAGGCGATATTCTCCGCAATCGTCAAGTGCGGAAACAAGGCATAGTTCTGGAACACCATGCCGATATCGCGCTTGTGTGGCGGTACGTTCTTGATGGGCCGGTCCGCCAGGTAGATCTCGCCATGGGTCGGAACCTCGAAGCCGGCCAGCATCATCAGCGTGGTCGTCTTGCCCGAGCCCGACGGACCAAGCAGCGTGACGAACTCGCCCTTCCTGATGTCGAGATCGAGGTTCTTCACCACGAGGTGCTCGCCATCGTAGGTCTTCTGAATGCCGGAAAAGCGCACCAGTGCCGGCGCAGGCGTGACCATGCCGGCTTCCATGTCGTCCTCGCGTTGTCAGCACCTCGTCCCCGGGGGTGCGAGGAACAGCTTAGCATCCTCCGTCCAGATTGCCAGCGGCGCAAGTGACTGAGCGCACGGAGCCGTCGAGGAAAGGCGCGCTACATCCCGGACAATTTCGTCACGGACACATTCAGCGAGCCGCCGGCTTCCGCGATCACACGCAGCGTCTTGGAATCGAAGGCGATATCGGCGAGAGTCAGGCTGTCGATCTTCGCCTCGACCTTGATGCCGTCCTCGTTCTTCTGGTAGTCGGCGATCGCGGCGGCGATCTTCTCGCGTGCGTTGGCGGCAATCGGCTTCAGATCGACCGTCGCTTTCTGCACCAGCGCCTGCTGCATCTGCGGCACCACCGCGCGCGCCGCGGCACCCAGCAGGCCGAAGGCCGCCTCGGACTCCACCGCGAGCTGGATATCGGCGAGCCGCAGCGTCTGCTGCGCCTGGTCGAGCATCGGCCGGCCCCAGATGTGCACGGTCGCTTCGGCGCCGAGACCGAGCCAGCTCTTCTTCTCCTTGGCGCGCACCAGCAGCGAGATCAGGAGGCGTTCGCCCGACGGGATCACGTTGACGCTCTTGACGGTGACGTCCACGGGACCGGAGCCGTCCTCGGGATAGGTGTGGCCGACCATCTGCGCCGCGATCAGCTTGTTGATCTCGGTGAAGGGGACGTCGATCGGTACGCCGATGTTCACGCCGGTGCCGGTCGGCGGCACGATCGAGATCTTGTCGGGGAACGGGCAGTCGGGCTTGGTCGGCGTCGAGGTGACGCGCGTCTCCGCTTCCAGGCCCAGCAGCAGGGTCACGGCCTGAGCGTCGACGCGCGGCTGCGCCGCGATGGCGCGGATCGGCTTCATCTCCAGCCAGAGTGGCGGCAGCGCGGCCGAGGAGCCCGAGCCTTGCAACGGGATCGAGCGGCAGGCCTTTGCCCATTGCAGCTTCGCGTTCTCCCGCAAGGTCGGATCGTTGCGCATGCGTTCGGAGACGGCGTTGATTTGTTCGCCGACGGTCTTGTCGATCAGCGGCTTCACCTGCGCCGGCACGTTGACCTTGGCGCCCGAGATGTTGAGGTTGGTGTCGCCAAGATTGACCTGGGCGCCGAGATTGGGCTCGAGATGCCAGCTGGCCGCGAGCTTCGGCCGCGAGGTGACGACGACGTTGCCCTTGATCTCGGCGCTGGCGTTCAGGTTCTTGATGTTGACCGCGCCGATCTGTTTCGCAGCATTGCCGCCGAGCACGCTACCGAGCGCCTCGCCGAGCGCACCGGTGGCTTTCGACGACAGCGAGCCCGTCACGTTCAGCTTGCCCGTGAGCGGCGTCGAGATTGTCAGCACGTCCTTGTCGCCGGCAGTCGCCATCGGTCCGCGTACGGCCGACCAGCCGATGTCGGCGTTCTCCAGGATTTGCGAAATCGGGTTCTCGGCCTTGCCGGCGAAATTGCGCGGGGCGGCCTTCTCGGCCTGCTCGCGGATCGCCGACAGCGCGATCGCGACCGGCGCCACCACGATCGAGCTCTTCGCGACCGGCGGCAGCGGCGGCAGTTGCGCCACCGGCGGTGCGGAATTCGTCGCACGCGGCGACAGCCAGTCCATCGCCTTCAGGCTGATGAAAAACGACGCCGCGAGCACCGCGACGGCGATCAGGACAGTTTTCAAGTTCAGCGTCAGTCGCATCAATCCCCCAGGCCGCCCCGGGGCAGAAGTCTACAGGGCAGGCGAGGAGGGCGCTAGAGCTCACCAATGGGGTGGGATTGGGGCGAACATATTAACGGCTGCGAACGCGCCGTTGCCGCGCATTCGTCCTTACGCAGCTAGCTGCGCTTCGGACGGCGTACCGTTCTCACATTGCCGCGATCCCCGCCACCGCAGAAGAAGCGGTCGCCGCCATCGGACTCCAATCCTGACACCATCGTCCCGGCGGGCAGGTCGAGCTGCTCCAGCACCTTGCCCGTATCGGGGTCGATCCGCCTGATGTCGCTGTCCTCGCCTTCCCACGTGCCGTGCCAGAGCTCGCCGTCGACCCAGGTCACGCCGGTGACGAAGCGCTTACTTTCGATGGTGCGGAGAATCTTTCCCGTCTGGGGGTCGACCTGATGGATCTTGCGCTCCCGATACTGCCCGACCCAGAGCGAGCCCTCGGCCCAGGCCAATCCGGAGTCACCACCGCCGCCGGGTGCAGGGATGGTGGCAAGCACCTTGCCGGTCGCCGCGTCAATCTTCTGGATGCGGTCCTCGGCGATCTGGAACAGGTGGCGCCCGTCGAACGCCGTTCCCGCATGCGCGGCGACATCGATGGAGCGGGTGATCTTGCCATCGGCCGGATCGACCGCGTTCAATCTGTCGCCGGACGCGAACCACATTTGGCTGCCGTCGTAGGTGACACCATGCACGGCTTCGACGCCCGCAAAGGGCCCGTATTCCCTGACGATCTCGGCGGCTGAACGTTTCATCTGCTCGGTCCCTGTGGGGTGAATTCCACCTTACGTCTTCATGAGCGGTCCGGGGAGTAACAAGCCTGTCGGGAAACCCGGGACGGGCGGCGTCATCCAGCGCCGCGCCCGTCCGTGTCCGAAGGACTGCACCTTGTTCGATCGCGCCAGCTCTTCGAGGGCCCGTTGCACGGTGCGCGCGCTCGTTCCCAGCGCCAGCGCGAGCGCCGAGCTCGACCAGGGCTCGCCATCGGAGAGGAAGGCGAGCACATTGGCGTGCTTTTCCTCGACGGGTCGTGCCAGCACCAGAACCTGCGGCGTCTTGCGCGGTGTCTTGCGCGGCGTCAGCGCAAAACCTTGCCTGGTCGCGCTGACATCGGCGAGAGGCTTGAGCTTGGTGCGGAGCCGCCCGATTTCAACACGCAGCCGGGCGCGATGCGATTCATCGACGTGCCTTGCCTGAAACGCTCCTGTGATCAACGCCTCCCGCGAGACGTCCGAGGGCCAGGCCTGCGCCAGCATGCGGGCGAGCGCGAACAGCACCGGCCGCCTTCCAAGCGGCACGAGGATGCCTCGCCTGCGAACCGTATGATGGAACGTATCCACCACGAGCGCCTCCGATGTCGCGAGGTCCTCGACCTCTTCGAGCAGTAACGGCCGTTCGTGCCCGCGCGTGACCAGGCGCGCTGCGGGCGTGTCGAGCACGCGGCTCGTGGCTTCGACCTCGGCTGCAAGCGCTGGAATGCCGGCCTGCCGTGCTGCGCTCGCCGCGCGCCCGAGCGCCGCGCGCGCGGCTTTCGTTCTGAGCCGCCGGAGGGCGATGCCGGCGACCACGAGCTCGCGGGCGACCTGCGAAGCCGGGGGCAGCGGAGTGGACTTGATCTCGGCCAGCGTGCGCTCGGCCTCGTCGAGGCGTCCGAGAAGGAGAAGTCGGCGCGCCTCGATGTGACCCGCATGGGCGGCGTTGGCGAGGTCACCGTGGCTTGCGAGCGTCGCCCGCGCCGCCGCGAGCGTCTTCGCCGGCCAGTTCAGGTCGCGCGAGACGAGCGCGATCTCGGCCTCCGCCACCACACATCTGGCGCGCGCGACCGCCTCTCTCGGGCCGAAGGCGCGTGCGGCGCTGCGCAGCAACGTCTTCGCCTTCGCGAGATCGCCGAGCTGCGCCATCGCGATGCCGCGCAGCGCCAGCGAAGGCGCATCGTTGCGCAGCGCAACGCGGTTCAGCGCGCCGAGCGGATCGCCGGCTTGGAGCGCGCGCGCCGCGGCCGTGATCAGCGACTCCATTCAAATCCCGCCACACTTGTTACTCCCACCACGCAACCGTCCGGTGCGAGAGATCGTTGACGGCCGACAATGTGCGGCGAGGGGCGAGCGGTTCCGCATCTTGCATAGCGAGATACGGAACGGCCGCCCGGGAAAAGTTGGAGAGCCATGATGACATCAGCTGACAACGCAGGAAATAACGGACAGGCCGCCATGCAAACACCGCCGGTGGTGTCGCCGCAGGACTGGGAGGCCGCCCGTCAGCAACTGCTCGTGAAGGAAAAGGCGCATACCCGTGCCCGCGACGCCCTGGCCGCCGAGCGCCGGCGCATGCCGTGGATGGAAGTCACCAAAACCTATGCGTTCGAGGGGCCCGGCGGCAAGGTCAGTCTGCACGACCTGTTCCAGGGCCGGCGGCAGCTGATCGTCTATCGCGCCTTCTTCGAGCCGGGTGTGTTCGGCTGGCCGGATCACGCCTGCCGCGGCTGCTCGATGGTGGCCGACCAGGTCGCCGATGTCGCGCATCTGAACGCCCGCGACACCACGCTGGTGTTCGCCTCGCGCGCACCGCAGGCCGATATCGGCAGGCTGAAGCAGCGGATGGGCTGGACCATGCCATGGGTCACCGTCACGGACAGTTTCGATGCGGATTACGGCGTCGACGAATGGCACGGGACGAATGTGTTTTACCGCGACGGGACGCGCATCTTCCGCACCTACTTCGTCAAGAGCCGGGGCGACGAGCAGATGGGCGGTACCTGGAATTATCTCGACATCACGTCGCTGGGACGGCAGGAGGTCTGGGAGGATTCACCGAAGGGCTATCCGCAGACGCCGACCTACAAATGGTGGAACTGGCACGACAGCTATACCGAAGGTGCCGCGCCCGACAAGAAATGGGTCGAGGTGTCGACCGCCGGAGAGAAGGCGCTACGCGAGGCGGGCGGCTGAAGGACGTGACTAGTCCCGTCAACGCAACTGCCGGCGCGAGCCGCAACGGCGTGGTGGCAGCGCGCCACCTCGCCAGATGGTTGGGGCTAGCGGCGACGCCGACCTTCGCGATCATGGCCGTGCTGACGGCCATGCTTGATGGCCCGGCGGACATGCTGTGTGCCGCCGGGCATGGGGCGATGCTGGGCGGGATGGTGCCGATGTATCTCTTGATGAGTGCGTTTCATTCGGCGGCATGGCTGAGGCTGATGGCGGAGGGGCGGGGCGGCGCGCGGTGAGATGAATACGGCTCCGCCTCAGGCGGAGCCGTTACTGCGACCCCGCCGCCTGCAAATAAGCAACAATCCTGCCCGCTTCTTCCGCCGAGACGCCGCCATAGGGCTGCATCTTGTTACCGGATACGACCTCGTCCGGCTTGACCATGAAGCGGGTGAGTTTGTCCTGGTCCCAGACGAAGCCGGCTTCCTTCATCGACGAGGAATAATTGTAGTTCGGCAGCGAGCCGGCCTTGCGTCCGACGATTTTATTGAGGTTGGGGCCCAGACGATTGTCGCCCTCTCTCACCGAGTGGCAGGTGCGGCAGGAATTGTTGAAGGCCTGCTGAGCTGCGTCGTCCCTCGCCGGCTGCTGTGCGCGCGAGGCGGGCGCGGTCGGCAGCAGTGCCACTGCGCCGGCGAACACGCGCAGCCATGTGCCTTGCGGCGTTTGCGGACGTGATTGCATTCGCGCCTCCATCGGGGATCCGCCGCAGCACGCGCGCGCCGGGATGCCGAGGGCAAACGAAAACGGCCCCGGTGGGTTCCGGGGCCGTTTGCGTCACAATGTCCTGTCGCTTACCGCGTCGCGGCGCCGAGATCCGCGCGGCGTTCCGTCATCGGCAGCACGATGACCTTGGTGCCGACGTTGACGCGGGAGTAGAGGTCCGCAACGTCGTCATTGGTCAGGCGGATGCAGCCGGAGGAGACGTGCTTGCCGATGGTGTCGGGGGCGTTGGTGCCGTGGATGCGATAGATGGTGCCGCCGAGATACATGGCGCGGGCGCCGAGCGGATTGCCGGGACCGCCGGCCATGTGGCGCGGCAGATAAGGCTGGCGGGCGATCATCTCCGGCGGCGGGGTCCAATCCGGCCACTCCGCCTTCTTGGTCACCGACTGGGTGCCGGACCAGGTGAAGCCGTCGCGGCCGACGCCGATGCCGTAGCGGATCGCCTGGCCGTTGCCGAGCACCAGATAGAGATAGGTGTTGGGCGTATCGATGATGATGGTGCCGGGCGCCTCACGCGTCGCGTAGGAGACGGTCTGGCGACGGAAGCGGGCCGGCGTTTCGACAGCGTCCTGATCTTCGGACGGCGCGGCCTGATAGGGCGCGGCTTGATAGGGCTGGTACGGCTGCGGCGCTGCGATCGGCGGCAGCGGCTGGAAGAAGGGGAAGAGCTGCACAGGCGCGGCCCTGGCCGGGCCGGCGAACGCGATCGCGGTGACAGCCACTGCGCCAAACGCAACGGCGCGCGAATAAGTCCTCAACGTCTCCAGATTGATCATTGGTCGCCCCTGTCTGCGCGGTGTTTCTTGGTCACCCCGGCACCGTTTCGGTGCTCTGTTGCGTAAATCACTAACGGAAAGAAGTTTCGGGACGTTTGCGCGGAAAACCGAAAACGGCTTCATGGCGGCAAGGATTGTTTCATGACGGTTTCGTGGCTGCGCAGACCCGTTAACGAACAAAACAGCGGGCCGACACTTCCATGACGTCACACGCCTGAAATATCCGTGGTTGATGGTCCAAAGCCGAGAATCATAAAAATCTCGGGATTTCCCCATGCGGGTATTAATCGCGACTGACGCCTGGCATCCGCAGGTCAACGGTGTGGTCCGGACGCTGACCTCACTGGCTGGCGCTGCCAAGGCATTGGATGTCGAGATCGACTTCCTGACGCCGGACGGCTTTCGTTCGTGGCCGTTGCCGACCTATCCGGGGCTGCGCATTGCGCTGCCGAGCGGCAAGGAGATTGCGCGGCGGATCGAGAAGGCGGCGCCGGAGGCGCTGCACATCGCGACCGAAGGGCCGATCGGCTGGGCGGCGCGGGCTTATTGCCGTCGCAACCGGCTCGCCTTCACCACCTCCTACACCACGCGCTTTCCCGAATACGTCTCGGTGCGGACCGGCATTCCGGCGAGCGTCGGCTATGCCGTGCTGCGCCACTTCCATGATGCCGCCGCCATGACCATGGTGGCGACGCCCTCGCTGCGGCAGGAGCTCTCCGAGCGCGGCTTCAAGCGGCTCGGCTTCTGGACCCGCGGCGTCAACACCGAGCTGTTCCATCCCGACTCTCCGGCCAAGCTCGATCTGCCCGGGCCGATCTTCATGACGATGGGCCGCGTTGCGGTGGAGAAGAATCTCGAAGCGTTCCTCTCGCTCGACCTGCCCGGCACCAAGATCGTCATCGGCGACGGACCGCAGAAGGCTGCGCTCGAAAAGAAATATCCGGACGTTGTGTTTCTCGGCGAGAAGAAGGGTGCGGATCTCACCGCGCATCTCGCCGCCGCCGACGTGTTCGTGTTTCCGAGCCTGACCGACACGTTCGGCGTGGTGCAGCTCGAAGCGCTCGCCTGCGGCACGCCGGTTGCGGCGTTTCCGGTAACGGGTCCGAAGGACGTCATCGCCGATCATCCGATCGGCGCGATCGACAACGATCTGCGCGCCGCGTGCCTGCGCGCGCTCACCATGTCGCGCGAAACCTGCCGCAATTTCGCGCTGGAGCGTTCCTGGGAAAACAGCGCGCGCCAGTTCGTCGGCAACCTCACCTCACTTCAGCCCAGCCGCGCCTTGCGCGCCTCGCCTCGCATGGCGCGGCGGCCGGTGCGCGGTTGACCCCAACGTTTCGAACCACAGCGAGAACCTCATCGATGGCTAAGATCATGAACCTTGACGGCACCCAGCAGCTCGACCTCACCCGTGGTACTGTCGAGCAGGCCTATGATCGCTGGGCGCCGGTCTACGACCTCGTGTTCGGAGGCGTGTTCGCCAAGGGCCGGCAGGCCGCGATCGCCGCCACCAACAAGATCGGCGGCCGGGTGCTCGAGGTCGGCGTCGGCACCGGCATCTCGCTGCCGCTCTACGCGCCGCATCTGCGCATCTTCGGCACCGACATCTCGGAGGCGATGCTCGACAAGGCGCGCCAGCGCGTCGCTGAGGGCAAACTGAACAACGTCGAAGGCCTCGCGGTGATGGACGCCGAGAAGCTCGAATTCCCCGATAGCTCCTTCGACGTCGTGATGGCGCAATACGTCGTCACCGCCGTGCCGAATCCGGAAGTCGCGCTGGACGAATTCGCCCGCGTGCTGCGCCCGGGCGGCGAGCTGATCATCCTGACGCGCGTCAGCGCCGATACCGGCATGCGCCGCTTCATCGAGCAGAAGCTGCAGCCGGTGGTGCGTCCGCTCGGCTTCCGCACCGCCGAGTTCGCCTGGTCGCGCTATGCCAAATGGCTGGCGGGTGCCGCCGGCATCGAGCTCGCCGAGCGCCGCCTGATTCCGCCGCTCGGTCATTTCTCGCTGGTGCGCTTCCGCAAGATCGACGTCGCCAAGGCGGCTTGAAGAAGGCGGCTTGACTGTTTCTCCTCATGGTGAGGAGGCGCGCAAGCGCCGTCTCGAACCATAGAGGCCCGGCCGTCACCAGGCGGGCCTCGCCCATCGAGACGCTTGCTTCGCAAGCTCCTCAGGACGAGGGGATAGAGCGTAACCCGTGCGTCACCGCGTCGCTGCACATCGTCACATGACAAAATGATGATGTCACACGGCCTACATCGAATCTCTGTAAATCCTGAACCCGAAAGCATTTGGGGGAGAGCATGATCAAGAACTATCTCGAGCAGCTGCGGATCCAGCGCTGGGACGACCATCGCTACTATCACCACAGCCGCATCAATCAGGCCCTGCACTTCGTCAGTGCGCTGAGCTTCCTGTTCGCCTATGTCTGGCTGTTCATCGATCCCATGGTATCGGCGCTGGTCGGCTGGCTGGTCTCGATGACCTCGCGCCAGGCCGGTCATTTCTTCTTCGAGCCGCACGGCTACGACCAGATCAACCAGGCGACGCACGAGCACAAGGAAGAGATCAAGGTCGGTTACAATCTTCAGCGCAAGGTGGTGCTGATGTCGATCTGGGCGCTGTCGCCGCTGGTGCTCGTCGTCGATCCCACGCTGTTCGGGCTGTTCACGCCCTGGGCGGGCGCGACCGACTTCATGCGGCAGGTCGCCAAGATCTGGCTCGTGGTCGGCGGCGGTGGCCTCCTGTTCCGCACGGTGCACCTGTTCTTCATCCGCGACGTCGAGACCGGCCTCGTCTGGATGACGAAGATACTGACCGATCCCTTCCACGATTTGATGCTCTACCGCAACGCGCCGCTGGCGCTGATGCGTGGTGAGCTGATGGATCCCGGCCTGCACCTCAACCCCGAGCACACGCTGGGCCTGATCGGCGAGCCCACGCTCGAAGAGCAGCACGCCTGAACGCGCCGTTCTCACCAAGTCCTCCGATGTCTGATGGTTGCGTCATGCCCGGGCTCGTCCCGCCTGCGCGGCCGAAGCCGCTTCGGCGAGGCGAAGGCCCGGGCATCCACGTGTTGGAGCTCTCGCGCAGAAGCGCGTGGATGGCCGGGACAGGCCCGGCAACGACGCCATCGGCGGAGTTGGCCTCAGCGCCCGAAGCGCTTGGCCAGCATCTCTTTCAGGATCTGCCGCTTGATGGTCTTGTTGGTGAGGACGCCATCGTGCCACCAGAAGCCGTCGGCCTTCATCTTCTCGGCCGCGCGGACGAAACGCTCGGCGACCTCGGCGAAATCGGCATCGGTGTAGTTCAGGCTGAAGATCAGCCGGCCGGTGCCGACCCAGCTCAGGGACAGGCCTTCGGCGCGCAGGTAATATTGCAGCATCCAGTTGTAACGGGACGGCGTGGTGTATTTCACCGTCCAGATCGACGAGAAGTTCGCGAACCGCACCGGCAGGTCGGCCTCCGTCATCATCCGGTTGAGCTTTTGCGCGCGCTCATTCCAGGTCTCATCCAACCCTTCATAGACGGCACGGAAGTTCGGGCTGGCGAGCCGGCTCAGAAACTCGTCCATCGCCGTCATGACGTAGGGATGCGAGTTGAAGGTGCCGCGGGCGAAGCAGACGTCGGCGGGACGATCGTCGCGGAAGCGGCGCATCAGCTCGCGTTTGCCGCAGACCACGCCGATCGGCAAGCCGCCGGCGAGGCTCTTGCCGTAAGTCACCATGTCGGCGCGGACGCCGAAGTACTCCTGGGCGCCGCCTGCGGCGAGGCGGAAGCCGACGAAGACCTCGTCGAAGATCAGCACGATGCCGCGCTCGTCGCAGACCTCGCGCAACTGCTTGAGCCATTCGGTGTAGGCCGCGCGATCGAAATTGCCGCCGCGGGAGGAATCGACCAGCGAGGAATCGCCGGGCGCGTTGCCATTCGGATGCAGCCCCTGCAGCGGATTGACCAGCACGCAGGCAATGTCCTTGCGCGTGCGCAGCACGTGCAGCGTCTTCTCCGACATCTCGGCGAGGGTGTAGGTCTCGTGCGCGGGAATCGGATTGCCGACGCCGGGCTGCACGTCGCCCCACCAGCCATGGTAGGCGCCGGCGAAACGAACGAGATGGGTGCGCCTGGTGTGGTAGCGCGCGAGCCGCACCGCCTGCATCACGGCCTCGGTGCCGGACATGTGGAACGACACTTCGTCGAGGCCCGAGATCTGGCACAGCCGCGCCACGTTATCGAGGATGACGGGGTGGTAGGGGCCGAGCACCGGTCCAAGCGCGTGCGCGCGCTTCTCGGAGCCCTCGATGCACTCCTTGTAGAAGTCGTTGCCGAAGATGTTGACGCCGTAGGACCCCGTGAGGTCATAGGAGGTGTTGCCGTCGACATCTGTGACGGTGACGCCGCGCGAGGACTCCACGAAGGTCGAGGTGCCCAAATGCTCGCGGACGAGACGCGAGAACTGGAACGGCACGCGGTAGGTTTCGGTGAAGTGCAGGTCGGAGATCTTTTCCGCCGCTTCCTTCGTCATCGCGCGGCCCTTGGGGTAGCGCTCGGCGTAGAGGCTTGCGAGGCGGAAGAAGCCGTCCTTGCGCAGGCCTGCGATGTTCGCCGGCGCGCCGTCGCAGGCGAAGTACGCATCGCCTTCGAATTCGTAGAACGGAAGCAGCCTGGCCACGCGGCGCGACATCTTGGAGTGCCCGGCGAGCGAGCGGTGCTTGGCGCGGGACAATGCGATCCGCGCCTTGATCTTCGGGAAGGCGGCGGCAGCGGACGCTGCGGCGGCCACGGACAAAGAAAGAATCGGGAGTGTCGTTTCCATGACAACAAGCGCTAATACTGCGAGCTGACAGATTCATGACAGTCAAAGCCCTCATCGCCTCTTTCACCCAGCAGGAAGACCTCAACTTCCTGCTGACCAACCGCATCCCCCGCGCCGCGCTGACCCGCTTCATGGGCTGGTTCTCCAAGATCGAGAACCCGCTTGTGCGGGACGGCTCCATCGCGCTGTGGAAGCTGTTCTCCGACCTCGATCTGTCGGAGGCGCGGAAGACCCATTTCAGGAGTCTGCACGACTGCTTCACCCGGGAGCTCAAGCCCGGCTTGCGGCCCTTTGATCCGGACCCCTCGATTGTCGCCAGTCCGTCCGACGGCATCGTCGGCGCTCATGGCCGGATCGCCGACACCGAGCTGTTCCAGGTCAAGGGCGCGCCGTACTCGCTGCTCGATCTGCTCGGCGATTCCGTGCTGGTCGACCAGCACCGCAACGGCTCCTTCGTCACGCTGCGGCTGACCTCGAGCATGTATCATCGCTTCCATGCGCCCTTTGACGCACATATCGAGCGCGTCACGCTGATCCATGGCGACGTCTGGAACGTCAACCCGATCGCGCTGAAGCGGGTTGAGCGTCTCTTCTGCAAGAA
Source organism: Bradyrhizobium sp. Ken64 (assembly GCF_055807555.1). Classification (NCBI taxonomy): domain Bacteria; kingdom Pseudomonadati; phylum Pseudomonadota; class Alphaproteobacteria; order Hyphomicrobiales; family Nitrobacteraceae; genus Bradyrhizobium; species Bradyrhizobium sp. Ken64. Next base: position 103,436 of record NZ_JBVVPA010000018.1, read on the forward strand.
CGAACGCGCGGTGATCCGCACGCGTCTATCAACTGGCGAAGCCGTGACGCTGGTCCCGGTCGCCGCGATCCTGGTCGCAAGCATCCGTCTGCATTTCCTCGACATGGTGCTGAATGCGCAGACGAGGGGGCCGGTCAATTTTCCCTGCGACGTCAACGTGAGCAAGGGCGAGGAGCTCGGCTGGTTCGAGCATGGCTCGACCATCATCATCCTCGCGCCCGGCGATTTCACCTTCTGCGACGGCATCGCCGAAGGCACGCGCATTCGCGCGGGTCAAGCGTTGCTGAGAAAAAACTAGCCTTCAATCCGCCGCGTCGGCCGCCTATATCGTTCGTGGGGACTTTTCTACGACGGATTCGGTGATGGCACGGGCGCCGGTCATGGCGGCGGGTGGTATTGTGCTGCGGCAAGGTGCGCCGCCGCTGATCGCCGTCGTGCGCCAGCGCAAGCGCAACGAATGGGTTTTGCCCAAGGGCAAGCTCGACGACGGCGAGACGCCGAAGCAAGCCGCGCATCGCGAGGTGCTGGAAGAGACCGGTCACGAGGTCGCCATCCACGAATTTTTGGGCACGCTCGTCTATCAGTCGGGCGGACGTTCCAAGGTCGTACATTTCTGGCGGATGGAGGCCGGGGACGGTCCGGTCCGCAAGCTGATGAACGACATCAAGGCAGTCGACTGGCTCACGCTGGAAGACGCGCTCGCGCGCCTGTCGCGCGAGTACGAGCGTGTGTTCCTGACCCAGGTTGGCCCGATCGCGCTTGCGGCGGCGGGGCTTGCATCGTCGTCCGCGCCCGAGCCGACGCTGGCAACCAGCGAGGTCGACGCAGCTTTGCAGACACTGACACCGGCTGAAGCGGCCTCGGTGGGCGAGTTGCGGCACGGTCTGTTGCAGAAGATGAAAGCCTGGCTGCGCGGCGAGGCGTGAGTTTAGCAACATCGCTGTCGAGCCGCGCTGACAGTTCCCCTCTCCCCTTGTGGGAGAGGGTGGCTCGCCGCGAAGCGGCGAGACGGGTGAGGGGTTCTCTCGGCGCGCGAATCTGTTGCAGTTGAGTTCGCTGAAGCGACCCCTCATCCGGCGCTTCGCGCCACCTTCTCCCACAAGGGGAGAAGGAAGAAGTCACCGCCGCTCCTTCTCCTTCGGGACCGGCGCTGGCCTTCGCGGCGCTGCGTGGCGTTGTGCGGCGGGGAGACGTTGCTGGAATCCGCCCGGGCGCTGCAGGCCCGGCTGTTGAGCAGCGGGCGGCTGGCCGGGCTGCATGCCGGTGCGCGGAAGTTGCGGCTGCGGGCCAAGCTGCTGCTGCGTTCCGGCCGGCTGCGGCGGCGCGACTCCGCCGGGCTGCGTCGGAATCTGTCCACCGCGTCGCGGCGGGGTTTGCGGGGTGCCGTCAGGCTGCGTGCCTTGACCGGCGCGCGGTGGGCCCGCCGGACGTCCCGCGCCTTGCTTCTGGCCTTGTTGCTGTTGACCTTGACCCGCGCGCGGCGTCCCCGGTTGCACCGCGCCGCCTTGACCCTGTCCTTGCCCCTGCCGCTGCGGCGGCTGGGCGCCTTGACGGCCTGGCGCGCCCGGCTGCTGCTGGCCTGGACGGTTGTTCTGACCGGGCTGACCGTTCGGCCGCTGCGGCTGTTGCGGCTGTTGTCCTGGCGCCGTGTTCGGCCGCAATTGTTGCTGTTGCGACGGCTGGAACGGCCGCGGAATGCGCGGGCTCGCGGTCGGATTGGCGCGGCGGAAGTCGCGCTGCTCGGTGACGATCTGCCGGCCCGTGGTCTGCGCCAGATGCACCTGGCTGACGAAGCCGCGGTCGCGCGCGATCTGCTGTGCGGGAATCGTGATCGGCACCGCGGCAAAGCGCATAACGCCGGCAGCGGCGGCGCCCGGCCGGATCGCAAAACCGCTCGCGCCTTGCGTCAGCGCGCCGAGCCGCGTCCCGCTCGTGCGGTCGTCGACGTCGATGTGTCCGACCCGGCCGTCGGCGTCGGGATAGAGCTTGATGTTGACGTTGTTGGCGTTGTTCGCGGCCGCGCCTTCCGGCACGTCGACGACGCCCGTGGTGCCGCGAATGCCGAGCGTCGCCGTCGGCGTCGTGATCTTCATGTCGCCGGTCTTTGCCACCGCCGCCGCGACGAAGGCGACGGTGCCCTTGCCGATGTCGAAAATGCCTGCGTTGTGCTTGCCGCCGTCCTCATAGACGTAAGTGTCGATGGTGATCTTCGTGCTTGCGGAGAGGTTGAACGTGGTCGCGTCGTCGAAGGTGATACCGAGCGAGGAGTTCGACGAAGTCTGCACGACGTCGTTGAGATAGATGTCGTCGCGCACCCGCAGCGGATAGGAATTTTTGTCGCGGATCACGGTCGCGATGCCCGTCACCGTCGCGACGTTGCCGATCGGCTCGACGGCGGCGGGCTGCGCCTCGGTCGCGGGAGCGGGTGAAGCCGATGGCGTCGGCGAGGGGGCGGGCGACGGCTGCGCTTGTGGCTGCGCCTGCGCAAGCTCGATCGCATCGAATGCGAACGCAACGCTCGCGCCGGCCGGCAACGCCAGCAGCACAAGCGCGAACAAGAAGCGGCGCCAGGCCACGATAAAAGTCACGAGGAGGTCCCGGTGAGAAACGCGAGGCGAGATCGACCGATATCATCCTGATGCAGGTGAACGGCGGATGAATGTCTATCGCACGGCGGCGGTGAACGTTCAAACGGTACGCGATGCTAGCTTGTGGCCAAGCCTGTCCACCGTCATGGCCGGGCTTGTCCCGGCCATCCACGCCTTGAAGCGCGGGACTAAGAACGTGGATGCCCGGGACAAGCCCGGGCATGACGAAGAATGCGGATGTGTTGGAGACGACACCTTTGGCTTCAGCTCACGCGCTTCCAGGTCTGGCCGCCGCAGAACATGCCGCCAAAGGCGCAGCCCTGCACGCGCATTGCATTCGGGCCTTTCATCGCGATCGTCGAGTCGTAGTTGCGGCCGGAATCGGGATCGTGGATGCGGCCGCTCCACTTCGCGCCGTCGGGCTTCATGTTGATCAGGATGCGCTCGTTGGTCTTCGCGGCGTAGCCGCAGAGATTGACGCCGCACTGTTCGACGCGAACATTGCCCTTGTTCTCTTCGGTGGCCCAGACGCCGATCGGCGTGTTGGCAACCGCGACAGGCGCGGCGGGCACCGGGGCCGGAGCAACCGCGACCGGCGCGGGCGCAGCAGCGGGAGCGGGAGCCGCAGCGGGCGCGGTCTGTGTCGTGGCGTCGTAGCCGGCGGACGGGGCAGCGGCAACCGTCGTGCTCGGTGCCGCGATAGCGGGCGCTGCCGGTGCGTTCGCCTGCACGGGGGCCTGCTGCACGGGCTGCTGCTGCACCGGAGCCGGCGCGGGCTGCGCGGTCGTGGCCGGAGCCGGAGCCGGCGTGGTGTCGATGTCATCGTCCTTCGAGCCCAAGCCCTTGAGGTTGATGTTGTTCAGCTTGATCGGCTTGTCCGAGAGGCCCGGCGCCACGATGGTCACGCAATTGAGCGAGGCGCAGTTGCGCGGCGTCTCGATGCGGATGTGCTGCCCCTCGATCTGGAACGAGAGCGAATTGCCGGCATGCGCGGCGGCGGTGGACGCGAGGAAGAGGGCAGTGGCGGCGATGGTGAGCTTGTTCATGACAACCTCCGAAGAATGTGTGGGTCCCGATGGGACTGAAGTCGCGGGTGGATGAAGCGTGGTTCGACCCTACGCCGGGCTGGTCGGACGTTCTGTGATAGACGTCACAACGGCTCGCCGCGGATGGGTGACGCAGCGCACATTCAGCCGCGATTCCATCCGGGTAACCTCGTCGCCATACAGAGGGAGGCGCCGATGATGCGGCTTGTGACTTCGCTTGGCACATTGATCGCGCTGATGGCGATTGCGCCCGCAGCCGAGGCCGGGTCCTATGCGTTCTCGATTGGCGGTCATCGATTTCAGGTCGAGGCGCCCAGCCATTGCCGATCGGCTTCCTGTGTCTCGGTTTCCTCCCATCGCAGCTTTCGGCCGAACGTCGATACGACACCGGCGCCGACGCCGGTGCTTCCGCCGCCGCAGCCGCTCTATCCCGTGGCTCCGGTCAGGCCGGCGCAAGCCATTGTGGTCGCGCCTCCACCGGCGCCGGCGGCTCCTGTCCTTGCTTCAACGACGTCGCAGCCAATTGTCCCGCCGCAGGCCGCAAGCTCCAATCCGCCACGGGTCGAGCTACCGCGGATGGATCCGCCGAAGATCGTCGCGCTCGATCCGCCGCGCATGGAGGCGCCCGTCGTCGCGTCAAGGCCGGAGCTTGAGCAGGCCGTGACGAGCCCGGAGCGCGGTGACGATGAGCAGGCCTATTTGCCGCTCGGCGAATGGGAGAGCGCAGGCGCCAAGGGCACGGTCCGCATCGAACGCTGTGGACCGGCACTGTGCGGCTTCGCGCTGACTGAAGCGTCGACCAGGGGTGAGAGCGTGCTTGTCAACATGAAGCCGAAAACGCACGACGTTTGGACCGGCAACATCTACAGCCGCTCGAGCGGCAGCACCTATTATGCGACGATGACGCTGAAGAACTCCGGCAAGCTCCACGTCGAAGCCTGCGCACTGGGCCACTTCTGGTGTTCCGGCAACGACTGGACGCGCGCCGAAGAGCGGCCGGAGAAGCTGATCACGACGTCGCGGCAATGGAGCGCGCGGTCGTAAGGGAAGCGTTCGGTACCTCCGGCTGAAGCCGCTAGATCATGCCGAGCACGATGGCGCCGACAAAGGCCATGGCGAGGTACGCGGTGATAACGCTCAGTCTCCCGGCGAACGTCATGAGGTCGCTCCCGCTGTCGCGCCGCCTTGCGCGAGAGCGTCATGGTTAACAGAAAGTCTCTTTTCGAAAAAGTCAGCCTTGCTGTCACTCGTCACCGGCAGGCGCTGCTGCCGGCGCGGGCTGACATGGTTAAAGAATACTGAAATCAACACGTTGAAGAGTCTTTAAGTAAATTCACCGAACGTGCGTGCATGACGCGCGGAGTTCGTTTGTATCTCGTCGGCTCCATCGTCCTTGTTTCGTTAGCGGGTTGCGGCCGCGGCTTCTTTCAGGCCGAACGTGAACCGTGGCGGGCCGAGGCCGAAGCCGCATGCCTGAAATCAGGCGCGGTGAAAGAGGGGCCGGATCTCGTCCGCATCGACCCGATTTCCGGGCCGGGCATGTGCGGCGCCGAGTTTCCGCTCAAGGTCGCCGCCCTCGGCGAAGGCTCGAGCAGTTACGGCTTTGCCGACGAGGAATTGCGACCGCCCGGGAACGTCGGCAGCCAGCCGCGCTGGCCGGTGACGCAGCCGCGATCGAATTACCCGCAAAGCCAGAGCTATCCGCAACGCTCGAACTATCCCGAGAGCGCGGTGCGACAGCCGTCCGGCTATGGCGCGCCGTCCGGCCCGGTGTCGTTGAACGCACCCGGCGTGGATCAGCAGGAAGACGAGATCGATCTGCCGCCCGAGGGCACCGATGCCGCGGGTGCGTCGCGCTACATGAATGCGCCGAGCTATCCGGCGCGGCCGGCGCCGTACTCGCAGGCGCCCGCGCAGCAACCGCTGCCGCGCCTTGGTCCGGCACGGGGCAATCCCGTCACCGCCGTCGGCCCTGTTGCGATCAAGCCGGTTGCGACGCTGGCCTGTCCGATCGTCTCCGAGCTCGACCGCTGGCTCGCCGACACCGTGCAGCCCTCGGCGATGCGCTGGTTCGGCACCCGCGTCGCGGAGATCAAGCAGATCTCCGCCTATTCCTGCCGCGGCATGAACGGCAATTCGCACGCCCATATTTCCGAGCACGCCTTCGGCAACGCGCTCGACATCGCCGCCTTCGTGCTCGCCGACGGCCGCCGCGTTACCGTGAAGGATGGCTGGCGTGGCATGCCGGAAGAGCAGGGCTTCCTGCGCGACGTGCAGTCGGGCGCGTGCGTGCATTTCACCACGGTGCTGGCGCCGGGCTCGAACGTCTACCATTACGATCACATCCACGTCGATCTGATGCGCCGCGCCAGCCGCCGACTGATCTGCCAGCCCGCCGCCGTCTCCGGCGAAGAGGTCGCCGCGCGGGCGGGCGGGCGCAATCCTTATGCGAATGCGCGCGATCCCTCCGTGACCGGCTCGCTGGGTACGCGCAAGAGCATGGCGCGAAAACACGAAGAGGACGAGTACGCCGACGATTGAGGCTTGCGCACGATCCGTAGCCTGGATGGAGCGAAGCGCAATCCAGGGACGGCGTTCCCGCATTCCGCTTCGCTCCATGCGGACTACGACCCCACGCCGGCCGGCCTCGCGCTGAGCCCTGCCTGTTCAGCGGACGCCGCGTCTTCGGCAGAGCGCATCTCGAGCGCAAAAATTTGCGCACACGCAAATCTCGCCTAAGCCATTGAAGTCAGAAAGACAATTGTGCTGCCGCAGGCTTTTTCGGCAGTTGGCACGCTCGCTGCAATGAGGAGGCTGCCACGAAGCGGCGCTGCCGGCGCCGTGAGCCAGCGGATCCCGTCATGCAGATGCCTGTCACCCCTCCTTATTCGGATCTCGAACAGCGCGTGCTGTCGCGCATCACGGAGGAGCGCTGGCTTGAACTCGCGTCCGAACTGATCCGCACCGGCCAGCCACGTTCCGGCAATCCGCTGGATCCCGATTTGCCGCCGGCCGAGGAAGAGGCGATCTCGATGCTGGTCGCGGGCAAGCTCGAAGCGCTCGGCATGGAGGTCACCAAGCACAGCGCGCAGCCGCACCGGCCGAACGTGCTTGGCGTGCTGAAGGGACGGGACGGCGCGCCCTCGCTCATTCTCAACGACCATCTCGACACCTATCCGGCGGTCGAGCCCGAGAAATGGCACATGACGGATTTCGATCCGTTCAAGGCGACGCGCCATGGCGATCTGCTCTATGCGCGCGGCACGTCCGACACGCGCGGAAACCTCGCTGCATCCTTGCTCGCAGTGCAGGCCCTGACCGAAGCGGGTGTGAAGTTCGATGGCACCTTGATGTGCTGCTACACCGTCGATGAGGAGCGGAACGGCACCGAGGGCTCCATCTACATGTTGAACAAGGTCGGCCTGACCGCCGACTACGAGATCACCGCCGAGCCGACCGCCTGGGGCGACGTCAACACGGACTGGGGCATGAACCTGTCGGTGGCCAATTCCGGCCACTGCCTGATCGAGCTCACCGTTCACGGGATCAAGTCGCACATCTGGCGACCGGACATCAGCGTCAACGCCATCATGGAAGCGGCGAAGCTGTTGCCGAAACTGAAGGACATGGCGTTCACGCATGTCCCCAGCAAGTTCATGGGACACACGCCGCCCTGCTGCGCCGTGGTGCGCATTCGGTCCGGCCTGCCCGGCGAGATGCAGTTCTCGCCGGATGCCTGCACCATCACGCTCGCCGTGGTCGGCATCGTGCCCGGCATGACGCTATCGAGCGTGATTGCGGACATCGAGCGTCTCGGACGGGACACTTTTGCCGGCATGAACGACGTCAAGGTCGAGGTGCGCCAGGTGCCCGGCTCGCTGTTCGTCAACGCGACCGAACCGGTGCCGGTCGAGGAGGAGCCCTGCCGCTCGTTGCGGGCGGTTTACCGGCGTCTGATGGGCCGCGAGCCCGGGGTCAACCGCAAGAACGCCTTCAACGATACGATCCGCTTCCGCGAAGCCGGCATCAATGCGGTGACGTTCGGTCCCGGAGAAGACGGTTGGGCCGTCGACAATGAGAACATCTCGATCACCAAGTCGGTGATGGCGACGCGGATCTACGCGCTGACCATCATGCAGATCCTGGGAGTGCGGGCATGAGCGTCGAGGCGACCCACATGACGATTCCAATCTCGCCGGATCGCACGCGACGCGGCAGCTTGCGGCTGCGGCTTCCGAAGGTCTCGCGATCGGTGCTGCTCTCGACGCTGACCGTGGCCGTGCTGCTGGCCGGCTGGGCCATCGTCACGGAGATGGGCTGGGCCAACGAGCTGTTCCTGCCGAAGCCGCAGGCGGTCTGGGTCGCGTTCGTCAAGACGATGACGAAGGGATATCAAGGCGCGACGCTGCTTCAGCATCTCGGCGCAAGCCTCTATCGTATCCTTACGGCCTTCACGCTGGCCTGCCTGATCGGCATCCCGCTCGGCGTCCTCATGGGCGTGTCGCGCAACGCACGCGCGCTGCTCAATCCGTTGATCGAGTTCTACCGGCCATTGCCGCCGCTCGGCCTCTATACGCTGCTGGTGATGTGGCTCGGCATCGGTGAGAGCTCGAAGCTGTCGCTGCTGTTTCTTGCCGGTTTGCCGGGCATCGTCATCTCGACGATCCAGGCCGTCACCAGCGTGGACCCGGTCTATGTGCGCGCCGCCCAGTCGCTCGGCGCGACCCGGCGCCACCTGCTCTTTCACGTCTATTTGCCGGCGGCGGGACCGCTGATTCTCGCCGGCATGCGCATCTCGCTCGGATTCACCTACACCGTTCTCGTCGCCGCCGAAATCGTCGCGGCCTCCGCCGGCATCGGCTGGATGATCTGGGACGCCGCAAAATTCCTGCTCTCCGACGTCGTGATCATGGGGCTGATCGTACTCGGTCTCACCGGCGTCGTGCTCGACCTCATGATGCGCGGCATCGCGAAACTGTTGATGCCGTGGGCCTGAATTCAATTCTAATCGTAGGGGAGACCTCCATGATGAAGAGACTGATTGCGACGCTCGCGGTTACCACGTTGGCGCTCACGCCCGCAGTCCGCGCCGAGGACAAGCCGGCGAAGGTGACCGTCGGCTATCTGAACCTCGTCAATGCGCAGCTGGTCACCAAGCATCTTGGCCTGCTTGCCAAGGAGATGCCGGGCGTCGACATTAAATACGTCAAGATCGGCGGCGGCGGCGACATGCTGCGCGCGATCGCCGGCAACGACGTCGATTTCGGCGGCCTCGGGAATCCGCCGACCGCGATCGGCGCGACGCGCGCCCTGCCGATCAAGGGCATCCTGGTGATCAACATGCTCGACTACGTCGAGTCGCTGGTGGTTCGCACCGACAAGAACATCACCTCGCTCAAGGACCTCAAGGGCAAGACGGTGGCGGCGCCGTTCGGCTCCACGACACACTACCTCCTGCTCCAGGCGCTCAAGGACGAGGGTGTCGATCCCGCCTCGATGAAGATTCTGGATCTTGCGCCGTCGGACATCGCGGCGGCCTGGCTTCGCGGCGACATCGACGCGGCCTGGTTCTGGGAGCCGAATCTCGGCAAGGCCGTGAAGAACGGCGGCAAGATCCTCGTCACCTCGGGCGAGATGGCCAAGCGCGGCTACCCGACCTGGGACATCGGCGTCGTCATGAACGCGTTCGCGGAAAAGTATCCGTCCTACGTCGACAAGTTCATCAAGGCCGAATGCGAAGGCATCGATTTCTGGCTGAAGAACCCGGAGAAGACCGCCGAAATCATCGCGGAAGAGCTTTCGCTTCCGATCGAGGACGCGCAGCGAATGATGAAGGGCACCGGGATGGTCCCCTGCAACAAGCAGCTCACGGAGGAATATCTCGGCACATCCGCGAAGAAGGGCAAGTTCGTCGACACGCTGATCTCGACCGCCGACTTCCTGGTGAAGCAGGAACGCCTGCCGAAGCTGCTGCCGCGCGCCGACTTCGAAGCCTTCATCCAGCCCGCCTATCTGGAGAAGGTGATCGGCCGCTAGGGCCGGTGCCGGCGGGCTTGTCCCGCCGGCGCATTGCCAATTCCTGCAAGCACGTGACCGACATGAATCTCACACCTCGCCACCTCCGTGCCGCCTATCGCAGCGGGGAGCTCAAGCCGTCCGATGTCGCCGCACGTGTGCTTTCGCGTCTTGACGACGCCGACCAGAGCGGCGTCTGGATCTCGACGGCAAATCCCGAAGGCGTCATGGCAAGGGCGCATGCGCTCGATGCCCGCATTGGCGAGATCGGCGAGCTGCCGCTCTATGGCCTCGTGTTCTCGGTCAAGGATTGTATCGATGTGGCCGGCGAGCAGACCACCTCGGCCTGCCCGGAATTCGCCTACACCGCGAAAGACACGAGCCCGGTTGTCGCCGACGCCATCGCCGCCGGCGCGATCTATCTCGGCAAGACCAATATGGATCAGTTCGCGACCGGCCTCGTCGGCGTACGCTCGCCCTATGGCATCGCCCGCAACCCGCACAATCCGGACTACATCCCCGGCGGCTCCAGCTCGGGCGCCGCGGTGTCGGTCGCGACAGGCACCTCGTCCTTTGCGTTCGGCACCGATACCGGCGGATCGGGCAGGGTGCCGGCGTCCTATTGTGGCGTGACCGGCTTCAAGCCGGCGCCCGGCGCCTTCAGTCAGCGCGGCATGGTCTACGCCTGCCGCAGTTTTGATACCATCTCGCTCTACACGCGCGATCCGCGCGATGGTCACGACGTCTATCGCGTGTTGGCGCGGCGCGATGCCGAGGATTGTTTTTCGCCGGTGGATTTCGCCGGATGGACGGAGCAGGCATCTCCAGGGCGGCCGCTCAACATCGCAACGCCGCGTCCGGATCAGCTCAGGTTCTTTGGCAATGCGGAGACGGAGGCGCTGTTCGGCGATGGGCTTCGCAAGCTGCGGCAGCTCGATCTGTCGGTCGCATCGGTCGATTTCGCGCCGTTCATTTCGGTCAACGATTTAATGTTTTTCGGACCTTTCCTCGCCGAGCGGGACGTCTCGGTCGGCGCATTCCTCGACGCCAACCCGGACGCGGGCGTGAAGATCGTCCGCGACCTCGTCATCGGCAGCCGGAAGTTCACGGCGGCCGACGCCTATCGTGCGCTCTACAAGGTCAAGGAGGTCCAGCGATCGCTGCGCGATTTCTGGCAAGATCACGATGCGCTGGTCGTGCCGACGGTCGGCACCGTGCTGAGCATCGATGACGTCGCGCGCGATCCGCTGACGGCCAATTTCAACAACGGCTATTACACCAATTACGCCAACCCGCTGGGCCTGGCCGCGATCGCCGTTCCGAACGCCGTCACCGCAGCCGGCGTGCCCTATGGCGTCACGTTCCTGGCACCGGCCGGCCGGGAGCGCCTGCTCACCGATCTGGCTTGCGCTTTCACGGAGGCTGCGGCCGAGCCAGAACATCTGCGCCGCGTTGCAATCTGAGCGGAGACCTCCTAGCCTTCGAGCCGTCACTCGAAGGGAGACCGATCGTGGAGCGCAGCGATGCGCATGAGGTGGCCGATCCAGCTGAGCCGCGCGCCGAACTGTCACGGCCCGGGACCGGACGTTATGTGCTGAAGGCGTTGGACAAGCCCGATCTGGAGCTGGTGATGCGAACCGGCAGGCTCGCGACCTACCAGAACCGCGAATATCTGCTGCGGGAGGGCGAGCCCGCAAACGGCGTCCACATCATCCTGAACGGGATCGTCGAAAGCACCCATGCCGGCACGCAGGGGCGCGAATTGATGCTGTCGACCTGGGAGGCCGGCGACTTCGTCGGCGCGCCCTATATCCTCGGCGATCACCGCCACAGCTGGTCGGCCCGCGCGCTTGGGCGCGTCGAAGCACTGCATCTCGACCAGGACGCGGTCCGCCGGTTGATCGCGCAGTCGCCGTCGTTCGCCATCGCGCTGATCGAGTGCCTCGGCTTCAAGGGCGAGACCTATTCGATGCTGGCGCAGACGCTGGCGGGACAGAAGGCGGCGGAACGGTTGGTGCTGCTGCTGGTCAAGCTGTGCGAGAACGCAGCCCAGGACGAGAGCGGCCCGATCTCGCTCGGCCGCATCACGCAGGCCAATCTCGCGCGCATGATCGGCGCGACGCGCCAGTCGATCAGCCTGATCCTCAGCCGCCTCCAGGACGACGGCATCATCTGGACCGGCCCGACCAAGATGGTCGTCAACGATCTCGCCGCGCTCCGAAAGCAGGTGACCGACTAGGCGTGTACTCATACGATACCAGGCCGGCGCAATCGGCTAGATCGGCCCCAGGCTTTTGCTCGGCACTTGCGACAGTGCTGCATCAATGGCGGTTTGCAACTCTGCCAACAAGCAAGGCTTTGTCACAACTGGCGTGCCCCTGAATGCATCCGGCACTCCCGACGATCCGTACCCGCTCACGAAGAAAAAGGGCTTGCCTCGTCCCGCAAGTGCCGAGGCGATTGGCTCGATGGTGTCGCCGCCGAGATTGATGTCCAGGATCGCGAGATCGAACTCAGCATCCGTCGCTAGAACGGCACCTTTGGTGACGTTACCCGCTTCCGCAACAACTGAATGACCCGCCTCTTCAATCATCTCAACCAACATCATTCGGATGAGGGCTTCATCTTCGATGAGGAGAACTGAAGCAGACACGGATATCGCCGTCTCTCAGGCGGGACCCGTCTGCTGCGAGACCGCGTTCAGGAGCTGAGAAACAGCCGAAACGACTTGCGCAGGCGCAAATGGTTTCTGAAGCAGAATGCTGTTTGGTACACCGAGTACCGGCCACTTATCGGCCGCGCCGCCTGTCATGTAAACCACGGGAAAGTGCGGGTCGATCTCACGGGCGGCTCTCGCGACTTCCCAGCCGTCAAGGCGACCCAGCAGATTGACGTCGGTGACGAGAGCTCGGTAGGGCTGACCACCCTTCAGAAGCGTGACGGCTTCCTCGCCCGTTTTCACGGTCGCGATTTGAAAGCCTCCCTCCGAGAGAGCCTCTTCGACGATAAGTTGGATCGTATCCTCGTCTTCGATCAACAGAATGGATGGAAGTTCCGTGGTGTTCACATCTTCCCCCTGCTTCACCCGCAACGTTACAAAGTGCACACAAGGGTCTTTGTTCCATTCACGGAACGCGAAAAGCGAACCAATTCAAGGGACACCCGGCACTCAGACTAATACGTGCCATTCCGCCTGCGGCACCAATCCTCTTCGAAATTTAATGCAGGAACATTCCTGCCATTGCCAAGTTTTCCCGATACCCTTCCCCAAGGGTGACCCCAATGGCCCCAGCTCAATGCCCCCCAAGCCCCCCGCGAGCTGGGGCCTATTTTTCCCTGCACTTGAGCTGATGCCGGGAGGAGCAGCCACTTCTTAAGTTGAGGATTATTCGCGCCCACGCCTCGACGACGTGTTGCCGACACACGGAGGACCTCAGCTGGCCTAGCCCCGAGCTGTGGTCCTTTTATCAGGCTCGTGCACTGTTATACCGAACTCGGAACGAATATTCGGCGCTTGAATCATTCCAAGTCAGCTAAGTGTCGGATGCCCCATCGTGTCGCGCTTCAACCAGCAGCTCACTGAGTGCACGCCCAAGCGCCGGGCACCGTAGCAAATCATTTTCACGCCGACTTGGACGGTGCTGGGACCAGCCCCATGCACAGCTGCACCTCGGCCGGGACATTGTAGGTCCGCATGATGTGGCGGCTGTCGCGCAGGCCGGTCGCCTCACGCTGCACCACGAACATCCAGAGTGCGTGGCCGGCTTCCATCACCAGCTTGCGCCTGGCCGGCTGCATCGCGGCCGGCACCTCGGGGAGGGCATGGGCGGCGTCGAACTCGCGCAAGCGGGCGAGCGCCTGTTCGAGCGTGCGGCCCATCCGTCCGAGCGCGGAGGCCTGTTCCTGGACAATCTCGTAATGGAGAATATCAACCGGCGGGCGAAGATCACGGGACATGAGCCCCAATATAGGACCGACGGAACGACGTGCAACGCGTGCCGTTACTTCGCCCGATACGCCGCCAGGAACATCCGCGTCGCGCTGTCGACGACTTCGCTCATGCGCTCTTCCGACGGTGCGGGTGCAGCCTGGAAGACGAAGGGCAGGAACAGCGAGGCCTTGCACAGTTCCATGAATTGCGACGCCGCCAAATCGCAATCGTCGATCGCGAGATCGCCGGAGGCGACCTGGGCCTTGAGATAGTCGGAGAGGCGGTTGATGGACTTGTCCAGCACCCGCGCATAGTAGCGGCGGCCGAGATCGGGCATGCGCTCGGCGATCGCCATCACGGTGCGGATCGCCGATCCGCCGCCGGGCCGGCACAGCAGACGGTTGTAGGCCCGGCCGAAATCCTTCAGCGTGGTTTCAACATCGCGTGCCGGATCGAAATTGAACGCGACCTGCCCGTGCTGGAGCGCCTCCTGCTCGAGGATGGCTTCGAACAGCGCGCATTTGTCCGCGAAGTAGACGTAAAGCGTCCCCTTCGAGACCTGCGCCGCGCGGGCGATCTCGCCCATGCTGGCACCATCAAACCCGAGATCCATGAACACCTTGCGGGCTCCGTCCAGGATCTGGCGGCGTTTGGAGCTGTCCTCCTCCTGGATGACGTGCAGATGTTCGCGGCCGGCTACAACCATTGGTTCAGGGTCTCGGCAAGTTTTTGCATCGGTCCAGGATCATGAAACCGAAATAAAGGATTCGGGCCAGTAGGGTCCAACCGGGAATATTATCTATATTGACCGAACCGTTCGGTCAATGATATTTGGGATAGGCGAGAGGGAACCGGCCGTACGGCGGTTGTCCCTCTTCGCGCTTTTTTTTTGGGGAGGCCTTCATGGCCGTAGTGAGAGACCAGGCTGCGCGCGTCCTTCGCCCGGACGCCGTGGAGACGCCGGCGCCCGCGGGTGGTGACGCTGCCACCGAGACGTCTGTGGCTCTCGCCGAGCAGTTGCGCTCTCATGTGGCTGAGGAAACCAAGCGCCGCCCCAGCGAGGCGCCGGAGACGCCCGTGACCGACAAGCCGGCCGCAGCCCCAGACGCGCCCGCCGCCGCCGGCGCGCCGAAGTCCGGCAAGCGCAAATTCGTGATGATGGGAGTAGGGCTGCTTCTGGCGCTCGCGGCCGCGAGCTATGCCGGCTATTACACGCTGGTCGGCCGCTTCTACGTCGCGACCGACGACGCCTATGTCCGCGCCAACAACACCATGCTGGGCGCGCGCGTTGCCGGCCACGTCTCCTCGATCCTCGCCGGCGACAACACGACGGTGCGCGCCGGCGACATCGTCTTTCGTATCGACGACGGCGACTACAAGATCGCGGTCGACGCCGCCGCGACCAGGATCGCGACCCAGCAGGCCACCATCGATCGCATCGGCCGCCAGGTCGCGGCGCTCGACAGCCAGGTCGCACAGGCCAAGGCGCAGCTCGTCTCCGCCGAAGCCGGCCTCAAGCGCGCCGACCTCGATTATGAGCGCCAGCAGGCGTTGAGCAACAAGGGTTTTGCCTCGCGCGCCACCTTCGAGAGCTCCGAAGCCGGACGCGACCAGGGCGCCGCCGCGGTCAAGGCTGCGCAGGCCGCCTACGATGTCGCGCTCAGCAATGTCGACGTCGCCAAGGCGCAGCAGGCCGAAGCGCAGGCGCAGCTCGCCGAGCTCAAGACCACGCTGGCCAAGGCCGAGCGCGATCTCGCCTTCACCGCGGTGCGCGCGCCGGTCGACGGCACGTTCTCGAACCGCCTCGTCAGTGCCGGCGACTTCGTCGCGGTGGGCCAGCGGCTCGGCAACGTCGTGCCGCTCGACAACGTCTATATCGACGCCAATTTCAAGGAGACCCAGCTCAAGCGCATCCGCCCCGGCCAGCCGGTGACGATCAAGGTCGACGCCTACGGCATGCGCAAGTTCTCCGGCGTCGTCGACAGCATCGCGGCGGGCGCGGGCTCGGTCTTCACGCTGCTGCCGCCTGACAACGCCACCGGCAACTTCACCAAGATCGTGCAGCGCGTGCCGGTCCGCATCCGCGTGCCGAAGTCGGTCGCGAAGCAAAACCTGCTCCGTGCCGGGATGTCGGTCACTGCGACGGTCGATACCAACAAGGGCGCGACCGACGCCGACAGCGAGGTCGATCTCGACGACGCCACCATGATCCATCCCCAGTAGGATTGCTGGCGATGGCGCTTGGCAGCACTCCAGCCCCGAACGACGCTGCGCTCCCTCTCCCGCCTGCGGGAGAGGGTTGGGGAGAGGGTGTCTCCGCAACGGGACAATCCCCAAGCGGAGAGAGCCCTCACCCGGCGCTCCGCGCCGACCTCTCCCGCAAGCGGGAGAGGTGCACCAACCCCGCGGCTTGCAGCGATCAGAGCTGACACCATGGCGAACGCCACGACCGCTTCACCTGCCATGATGGCGGACCCCGCTTCGGAGCGCATTGCGCCGAAGCGGCTGTTCGCTTTCGTCATCATGGTGTTCGGGATGTTCATGTCGATCCTGGACATCCAGATCGTCTCGGCGTCCCTGAGTGAAATCCAGGCCGGCCTGTCGGCAAGCTCCAGCGAGGTCTCCTGGGTCCAGACCGCCTATTTGATCGCCGAAGTGATCGCGATTCCGCTATCGGGATTTCTGTCGCGCGCCTTCGGCACGCGGCTGTTATTTGCGATCTCGGCGGCCGGCTTTACCGCATCGAGCCTGCTCTGCGGCTTCGCCACCACCATCGAGGAGATGATCCTCTGGCGCGCGCTGCAAGGTTTTCTCGGCGCCGGCATGATTCCGACGGTGTTCGCCTCGGCCTATACCGTTTTCCCACGCACCAAATTCCACATCGTCGGTCCGATCATCGGGCTCGTCGCGACGCTGGCGCCGACCATCGGACCGACCGTCGGCGGCTACATCACCGACCTGATGTCCTGGAACTGGTTGTTCTTCATCAACATCGTGCCCGGCATCGGCATCACCATCGGCGTGCTGGCGCTGGTCGATTTCGACGAGCCGCATTTCGAATTGCTCGATCGTTTCGACTGGTGGGGGCTGCTGTTCATGGCCGGCTTCCTGGGCACGCTGGAATACGTTCTGGAGGAGGGCCCGCAATATGAATGGATGCAGGACCCCTCGGTCGCGATCTGCGCCTGGATCTGCGGCATCTCGGCGATCGCCTTCTTCTGGCGCGTCTTCACCGCGGCCGAGCCGATCGTCAATCTACGCACCTTTTCCAATCGCAATTTCGCGATCGGCTGCGTCCTTCAGTTCTGCATCGGCATCGGCCTCTACGGCCTGACCTACATCTATCCGCGCTATCTCGCCGAAGTGCGCGGCTATAGTGCGCTGATGATCGGCGAGACCATGTTCGTCTCGGGAATCACCATGTTCATGGTCGCGCCGGTGGTCGGCCGCCTCATGGCAAAGTACGACATGCGCTACATGATCGCGTTCGGGCTCGTCGTGTTCGCGCTCGGCTCCTACCAGATGACCTGGATCACGCGCGACTACGATTTCTACGAGCTGTTGATTCCGCAGATCCTGCGCGGCATCGGCATGATGTTCGCGATGGTGCCGACCAACAACATCGCGCTCGGTACGCTTGCGCCGGACCGGGTGAAGAACGCCTCGGGCCTCTTCAACCTGATGCGCAATCTCGGCGGCGCCGTTGGTCTCGCCGTCATCAACACCGTGCTCAACGACCGCACCGACCTGCACATCACGCGCCTGCAGGAGCGCGTGACCTGGGGCAACGCGACCGCGACCGAAACCCTGACCATGTTCATGCAGAAGTTTCAGGGGCTCGGCGATTCCACGCTGATGGCGATGAAGCAGCTCAGCCAACTCGTGCATCGCCAGGCCGTGGTGATGAGCTTCGGCGATGCTTTCTTTATGCTGACGCTGTTCTATCTCGGCCTCACCCTGCTCGTCACACTGTT
Source organism: Bradyrhizobium sp. Ken64 (assembly GCF_055807555.1). Classification (NCBI taxonomy): domain Bacteria; kingdom Pseudomonadati; phylum Pseudomonadota; class Alphaproteobacteria; order Hyphomicrobiales; family Nitrobacteraceae; genus Bradyrhizobium; species Bradyrhizobium sp. Ken64. Next base: position 120,990 of record NZ_JBVVPA010000018.1, read on the forward strand.
GAAGAGGCCGGCCTCGCCGTTCGGCGCCAGCGGCGACGCGCATTAAGCCAGCCCTTCATTCGGTATCATCGCCCGCGAAGGCAGGCGATCCAGTATTCCGAGAAGGCTGTGATGGAGCCGAGGCGTCGCGGCGTACTGGATGCCCGCCTTCGCGGGCATGACGGTGGAGATTGAGCCGGCGGCGACGCGGGCCAAGGCACCTCGCACCAATTTGCAACACTCGTGCGTGATCTCGCGCGAGCCCCGTTGCAAATCACCAATGACACATCTATAAAGCGCAGCTCATTCCATCGAACCGGGAGGATTTGCATGATTTCGTCGCATTCGCAGATCGCACGCCCGCGCTCGATGATGTTCTGGCTCGGTATGTGCTCGGCCTCCTAGAGGCCTCTTCCGCCAGCTTCGATTGGGCTTTCAGTCCCGATCGCTTCGCTTCCCAGATCAAAGCCAACTTTAAGTGACGCCGTCTCGGCCCTCGCGGCCGGCCTGCGTCCATCAATGGAGCCGGCCCGCGCCATAAGCGGCCGGATGATGCCATGACCGCTCTGTCAAAACGGCCCGCGGCGATACGCGTGGTGCTGCCATTCGTGTTCCGGCACTGGCTGAAGCAGCCGGGGCGTACCCTCATCGTCGCCGGCGGCTTGCTGGGTGCGACCATCGCCGACCTGTTCATGCCGGTCTTCTCCGGCCATCTGGTCGACGCCCTGACCCGCGGCCCGTCCGATCCCGCCGCACGGCACGCGGCGCTGATGGCCCTGGGCGGTATCGTGGCGCTGGGCGCGGCGTCCATGGTGCTGCGGCTGACCGGCCTCCAGGCCATCGTGCCGTTCTCGCTGAAGATCATGTCCGAGGTCGCGCAGGAAGCCTTCATGCGCGTGCAACGCTTCTCGACCGACTGGCACGCCAACTCCTTCGCGGGATCCACGGTGCGCAAGGTCACCCGCGGCATGTGGGCGCTCGACCTGTTGAACGACACCATCTTGATGGCGCTGGCGCCGTCGCTGCTGGTGCTGATCGGTTCGATGATCCTGCTCGGCCTGCACTGGGCCTCGCTTGGCGCGGTGATCGCGCTGGGCGCGCTGGCCTATGTCACGATGACGGTGCTGTTCTCGATGCGCTACATCGCGCCGGCCGCGCGAATCTCCAATGCCTGGGACACCAAGGTCGGCGGCACGCTTGCGGATGCGCTGACCTGCAACGCGGTGGTGAAGTCCTTCGGCGCGGAGGCGCGCGAGGATGCGCGGCTTGCCCGGGTCGTCAACCGCTGGCGCGTGCGCGTGCGGCGGACGTGGCTGCGCTACAACTACACCAATCTGGCGCAGCTCTCGGTGCTGCTGGCCTTGCGCGCCTCCGTGATCGGCGGTGCCGTGCTGCTGTGGATGTCGGGGCGGGCCTCGCCCGGCGACGTCACCTATGTGCTGACGAGCTACTATGTCATCCATGCCTATTTGCGCGACGTCGGAATGCACATCAACAACCTGCAGCGTTCGGTCAACGACATGGAAGAGCTGGTGGCGATCCACGACGAGCCGATCGGGATTGCGGACGCGCTGGACGCGCGGCCGATCGCGATCCAGCGCGGCGAGCTCGTGTTCGACGACGTCACCTTTCACTATGGCGGCCATCACGCGCCACTCTATGACGGATTGTCGGTCACGATCCGCGCCGGCGAACGCGTCGGTCTCGTCGGCCGCTCCGGCTCGGGCAAGACCACCTTCGTCAAGCTGGTGCAGCGGCTCTACGACGTCACCGGCGGCCGTGTTCTGATCGATGGGCAGGACATCGCCAAGGCCACGCAGCATTCGCTGCGCAGCCAGATCGCGATCGTGCAGCAGGACCCGATCCTGTTTCACCGCTCGCTCGCCGAGAACATCGCCTATGGCCGGCCCGGCGCCAGCCTGGAGGCGATCGAGCAGGCAGCACGGCTGGCCAACGCGCACGATTTCATCGTGCGCCTGCCCAAGGGCTACGGCACGCTGGTCGGCGAGCGCGGCGTCAAGCTCTCCGGCGGCGAGCGGCAGCGTGTGGCGCTGGCGCGCGCCTTCCTGGCGGACGCGCCGGTGCTGATCCTGGACGAAGCGACCTCGAGCCTCGATTCGGAATCCGAGGCGCTGATCCAGCAGGCGATGGAGCGGCTGATGCGAGGCCGGACCTCGATCGTGATCGCGCACCGGCTGTCGACGGTGAAGAGCCTCGATCGCATCCTGGTGTTCGACCGCGGCGAGATCGTCGAGCAAGGCACGCATGCCAGGCTCGCGTCCAAACCCGGCGGCATCTATCGCGGCCTGTTCGAGCGCCAGGTGGTGGAGCTCGGGCGCATCGCGGCGGCGGAGTGAGGAAGAGGAATGGCGCGTGGCATCGAGGCGAACTTCCTGACGCTGCGCCGCCAGAGGGTGGAATGAGATGAAAGACCTGACAGACGGCTCCATCGTCCGACACATCCTGGTCATGTCGCCACCGATCATGGCCGGCATGATCTCGATCATGATCTGCCAGCTGGTCGATCTGTATTTCGTTTCGGGATTGGGCGATGCCGCCGTTGCGGGTGTCGCCGCGGCCGGCAACGCCGGCTTTCTCGTCAACGCGTTGATGCAGGTGCTCGGTGTCGGCACGGTGGCGCTGATCGCGCATGCCGTGGGACGCAAGGATCGGCCGGACGCCAATCTGATCTTCAACCAGGCGGTCGCGCTGTCGGCGCTGTTCGGCGTGTTGACCCTGGTCGCGGGATCGGCGCTGTCGCGCCTCTATATGCGTTCGATCGCCGCGGACCAGGCCACGATCGAGGCGGGAACCACTTATCTGCTGTGGTTCATGCCGGCGCTCGCCCTGGAATTCGTCATGCAAGTGATTGCATCCGCGCTGCGCGCGACCGGCATCGTGCGCCCCGCCATGTTGGTGCGCGTCCTCGCGGTCGTCATCAACATCGCGCTGGCGCCGGTGCTGATCTCGGGCTGGGGCACCGGCTACGCGTTCGGCGTCGCCGGCGCGGGGCTGGCGAGCTCGATCGCGGTCGCCGTCGGCGCCCTGATGCTGTTTGCGTATTTCCGCAAGGTCGAGCGCTATGTCGCCTTCAATCCGGCGCAGTGGCGTCCGCAGCCGCGCCATCTGAAGCGCATCCTCAATGTCGGTCTGCCTGCCGGCGGCGAGTTTGCGATGATGTTCATCTTCATGGCGGTGGTCTATTTCGTGCTGCGCGATTTCGGCGCGGCGGCGCAGGCGGGGTTCGGGATAGGACAACGAGTCCTGGCCCTGATCCAGATGCCGGCGCTTGCGGTTGCGCTCGCCGCCGGGCCGATCGCCGGCCAGAACATGGGCGCCGGAAAAGGCGAGCGCGTGCGCGAAACCTTCGTCAAGGCGGCGCTGATCACCAGTGTCGTGATGATCGGCTTCATGTGCCTTGCGCAGTTGAAGCCGCAGTTCCTGCTCGCGGGGTTCTCGAACGACCGGGAGACCATGGAGATCGCTTTCCTGTTCCTGCGGATCATCTCGCTCAACATGGTGGCGCAGGGCCTGATCTTCACCTGCTCGAGCATGTTCCAGGGCCTCGGCAATACCAAGCCGGTGCTGTGGAGCTCGGCAACGCGCGTGTTCACCTATTCGCTGCCGGCGATCTGGCTGTCGACGCGGCCGGGCTTCCGGATGGAGTACGTCTGGTACTTGTCGATCGCGGCGACCACGCTGCAGGCGGCGCTGAGCTTGTGGCTGCTACGGCGCGAATTCAGCAAGCACCTGGTGGTGCTCCGGCACGAGGAGGCTCCAGCACAGGCTGCGCCCGAGCCCGCGGCGTCTCCTGCACGCGCGCCCGCGTAGCGATCGCTTGTCCCCGCCCCACGGCTCCGGCTAATTTGCGGCACCGTGGGGATGGCGGCTGCAAGGGGCCAAATGACCGAGGTGTCGAACGAGCAGCGGCCCAATTCCTGGCTCTCCGCGATCTGGGCGGCACGCTATCGCACGCCAGCCCGCTTCGTCGCGCTGATCGCGCTGCTCCTGCCGTGGACCACGACCGGGCTCACCTTTGCGCTCATACCCTGGCTGATCGCGTTCGCGTTCGCCGACCTCCGCGAATTTCCGCGTTCGCTGCTTCGGCCGGTCTGCCTGCTGCCGATTGCGCTGGTCGCGCTCGCCGCCATCGGCGCGCTCTGGTCGGATGCGCCGTGGCCTGATCGAATCCATGCGATCGGCCCGGCGGCGAAGCTGCTGGTGATTCCGCTTCTGATCTACCAGTTCGAGCACTGGCCGTTTGGCGGCTGGGTGTTTTCGGCGTTCCTGGTGTCCTGCACGGCGCTGATGCTCTATTCCTTCGCCGTCGCCGTCGATCCCGCACTGTCGCTGAAACTCTATCTGTCGCGCGGGCCTTACAAGGTCGAAAGCGGGATCGCTGTGCGCAATTATATCGACCAGAGCCAGGAGTTCGCACTCTGTGCGATCGCGCTGGCCTACCCGATCGTGTCGCTGCTGCGAGAGGGCCGTTACCGCATCGCGGCGCTGTTCGTGGCGCTCGCGATCGGCTTCCTCGCCAACATGATGTTCGTCGTGGTCTCGCGGACGGCGCTGGTGACGCTGCCGATCCTGATCGTGGTCTTCGCCCTCTTGCATCTGCGCCGCCGCACCGCGCTGCTCGCCGCGGGCGTGATGGGGATGTTGGCCGTGCTGCTGTGGACCGTCTCGCCGCATCTGCGCGCGACGCTCGCCAAGTTCAGCGGAGACTACGAAGTCAGCATCGTCGGCAACGACGTCAGCGGCATGGGGTCCCGACTGGAGTTCTGGCGCAAATCGCTGGCGTTCACCGCGGAAGCGCCGCTGCTTGGTCACGGCACCGGCGCGATCCGCGGCCTGTTCGAGCGCGCGGCTGCCGGCGAGAGCGGGGTTCGGGCGGAAATCGTCGGTGATCCCCACAACCAGACGCTCAATGTCGCCGTGCAATGGGGAGCGCTGGGCGTGGTGGTCCTCTACGCGCTCTGGTTCGCGCATCTCTCGCTGTTTCGCGGAGAGGGTCTGGCCTGCTGGGTCGGCCTCCTGGTCGTGGTGCAGAACATGCTGTCCTCGCTGCTCAATTCGCATCTGTTCGATTTCGCCGAGGGCTGGATCTACGTGCTTGGCGTCGGAATTGCCGGCGGCACGGCGCTCGCCGCGAAGACGATACGGAGTTAGTGCGTGCCCAAACTGTTCCAGACGAGGCCGAGGCCCGACAGGAACAAGAGACCGAGCACGACATCGCCGAAATGCTTGTCGCTCAGCGCGTGATAGACGCGCGCGCCGGCCCATGCGCCGATCAGCGTGCCCGGAAATGCGATCACCGCGAGCCAGACCACCTTGAACGCGACGAGGCCCGAGGCGGTCTGCAACACCAAAGCGGCGGCGAGCACGGTGAAATTGAAAAGCTGGAAGATGCCGCGCCGCTCGTGCTTGTTCCAGCCGCGGATGTTCGCCCACAGGATCGGCAGCGGCCCGGACAGTCCGGCAAGGCCACCCAATATGCCGCCAGCAAAACCGATCGCGCCGTCGGCAATGCGGCCGCCGAAGGTGAGGGCGAGCGGCTGCTTGTTGAGATAGAGAGCGGTCGAAAACACCAGGATCAGCACGCCGACGCTCAGTTTGAACACTTTTGGATCGGCGGAGGCGACCAGCATGGTGCCCAGCGGCACGCCGATCAGTCCTCCAATCAGGAACGGCCAGACCAGCGCGAGATCGAAACTTTTCCACATCGACGGCAGCGTCGAGCTCTGCGCGATCACCGAGCAGATCAGCACCAGGGGCACCGCGAGCGAGGGCGGCAGTACATAGAGCCAGATGCCGAGTGCCATCAGCGCCGTGCCGAAACCGGCAAGGCCCGAGACGAAGCCCCCGGCCAGTGCGCCGAGCAGCAGCAGCGCGTAGGTGAGCATTTCCAACAGATTGTCCCTGTCGCCTGGGCGATCCCGAACTGTTGATCGCCATTGCTCGCATAGCACAGCTGTGGCCGTGCAGGTCAATTTCAAAACCGTACGCAAGCGTGATCCTCAGCAGCGCTGCGGTCGATCGGCCAGTCTCCCGAATGAGACTATGGAGAAGGATGATGACCCGCACGAAGATTGCCGTCGCGCCGAGCGAAGCCTATGCGGCCTATCCGTCCCCCGTCGCACCAATCGTGCGCTCGCGGCATCGCCGTCAGCATCGATAGGTATTTGCTAGACGATCTGTCTGGTGTCGGCGGGCCTGTGCAGCGCGCTCACGAGGATGCGCAGCGCTTCCGTCAATTCCGCCCTGTTGCGCGCCGCGCCAAGCGAGACGCGTGCCGCATGCGGCAGCGTTCCGTCGACGTCGAAGGCCTCGCCGGCGACGACTGCCAGTCCATTCCGCAGCAGATGCGCCGCGACGTCGGCACGGCCCTCCGGCAGCCGCAGCCAAAGATGGTGAGCGGCGGGCTTGGCCTGGAACTCAAAGCCTTTCAGCGCCCGTTGCGCGAGCTGCTGGCGGCCGATCGCCTCGCTCCTGATGGCGGTGATGATGCGGTCGGCGATGCCGGTCTCGATCCAATGCGTCACCAACGCGACCATCAGCGGCGCCGGCATCTGCACCGTTGCCTGCAAAGAGTTGCGCATCTCCCGCTGCGAGCTGCTGTCCGGCGTGACCAGATAGGCAACCCGCAGCGCGGGCGCGATACATTTCGACAGCGTGGTCGCGAGATAAGTCCGATCCGGAATGAGATTGGCGATCGGCGATGCCGACCGATCGAGCAGCCCGTAGGCGTCGTCCTCGATCAGAATCGTATCGGCATCGTTGATGATCTTGGCGATGGCGCTGCGGCGCTCGGGGAGCAGCGTCGCTGTGGTCGGATTGTGCAGCGTCGGAATGAGATAGACCGCCTTCGGCTTATGCGTGCGGCAAGCCTTCGCCAGCGCGTCGGGCAGGATGCCGCCGTCATCCATGGCGACGCCGACGAGCTTGACGCCGAGCCGCGCGGCGGCGGCCCTGATGCCGGGAAAGGTGAGGGCTTCCGTCAGCACGACGTCACCTGGACGCGCAAGATGTGCGAGCAGATTGAACAGAATCGTCTGCGCGCCGGGAAAGATCACGAGCCTGTCGGCATGCGCATGTGGCACGCGTGCGCGCATCCATCGCGCCGCGACCTCGCGCTCGTGTGCGCTGCCGCCGGGCGGCTGGTAGTTGAGATGCGCCGTCAGGCCCGATTGCGCGCGGATGGCTTCCATCCCGGCGATGATGCGCTCGTCGAGCTGCGCTTCGAGTGGCTGCGGCGGCACGTTCATCGAGAGGTCGATCGCGACGGGATGCGGCAGATCGACCGCGCGGCGCGCGCTGGTCTCCGACACGAACGAGCCCTGGCCGACCCGGGCTTCCATGATGCCGCGGCGCCGCGCCTCGGTGTAGGCGCGGGTCACCGTGGTGAGGTCGATGCCGAGCGCCTTTGCCAGCGCCCGCTGCGTCGGCAGTTGCTGCCCGCGGACCAGCCGGCCGGCGGCGATATCGGCCTCCATGGCCTCGACGATTCGCTGATAGCGCGGCCCGCTCAGCTCCGAGATTGTAGGGGTCCAATCCATGCAATTAGCGCCCATATCCTTTGAATGTATGGATGCAAGATATTATTGTATGGATCGTAGAAAAGGAAGAGGTGGGGTCATGGCGACCGGTTCAGTCTCTCTGGCAAAAGCGATGTGGCGCGGATTTCGGGGCAAGTGCCCGAACTGCGGCGAAGGGCATGCATTCGGCCGTTTCCTGAAGGTGGCGGATACCTGCGACCATTGCGGCGAGGAGCTGTTCCACCAGCGCGCCGACGATTTTCCGGCCTATCTCGTGATGGTCGTTGTCGGCCATCTCGTGGTCCCTGCGATCCTCGCGATCGAAACCGCCTATGCGCCGGCCGTTTGGCTGCAACTGGCGGTGTGGTTGCCGGTGACCTTGTTCGCTTCGCTCGCGCTGCTGCAGCCGACCAAGGGTGCCATCGTCGGGCTGCAATGGCAGATCGGCATGCACGGTTTTGAGCCGGGCAAGCTGCGGCGCGAAGCTGGTCAGGGTGCACCCGTTTTCGTGAAGGTGAACACGCGCGCGGCTTAAGGAGCCATAGCGTTTACATCGCGGGGTCGTCCGCTACACTCCATCGTACAAACAAGAATGATGGAAACGCCGATGGCCGCACGCTCAAAAACCTTCCTGCTCTGTCACGGCGCGTGGTCCGGCGGATGGGCCTGGAAGAAGATGCATCCGCTGATGGCGCAGGCCGGCCATCGTCTGATTGCGCCGACCTATACCGGGCTCGGCGAGCGCGCGCATCTGGCCAGTCCCGCGATCGATCTCGACACGCACATCCAGGACATTCTCAACGTCATCAGGTTTGAGGACCTCGAGGACATCGTGCTGCTCGGCCATAGCTATGGCGGCATGGTCGCCACCGGCGTCGCCGATCGCGCGCGCGAGCGGGTGACGCAATTGATCTATCTCGACGCCTTCGTGCCGCGTGACGGCCAGTCGCTATTCGATCTCAATGAGGGCGGGCGCGAGCCGATGCGCAAGGCAGCAAGCTCTGGCGACGGCTACCGCATCCCGCCGAACCCGCCGCCGCCGGATACGCCGCAGGCCGATCTCGACTGGCTCAACGCCCGCCGGATCAACATGCCGATCAAATGTTTCGAGACGAAGCTGAAGCTCGAACATGGCGAGCCGGCGATGCCGCGCAGCTACATCTATTGCACGCGCATTCCGCCGGGCGACGTGTTCGGGCAGTTCGCCCGGCGCACCAAGAGCGAGGATGGCTGGCGCACTTTCGATCTCGACGCCAGTCACGCGCCGAACGTGACAGCGCCGGAGGCGCTGATGGCGGTGTTGGAGAAGATCGTCGGCTAACTCACAGTGGTCATTCCGGGGCGTGCGCAGCACGAGCCCGGAATCCATTCCTCTACAGACTCTGTGGCTTGATGGATTCCGGGTTCTCGCTTCGCGAGCCCCGGAATGACGGCGCCAAATGGTGAGGGGCTCGATGCGGTCAGCATAGAGCCCCTCGTTGCAAGATATCAGCCGGCCTGTAAGCCGGGTTCTGTAGGGCACCGTCCGCTTGCGCGAACGATACGTGACGGCCATTCCTCTGGGACCATGTTTGCACATGGCCTCGAGCAACCTACCCGGACGGCGGGCCTGACATCGCCCCGCGGCGTTATCGCTTTCGCGAACAGCCCGCTATGCCGTCCCTATTCGGTTTTGCTCCCGGTGGGGTTTACCATGCCGGCTCCGTTGCCGCAGCCGCGGTGCGCTCTTACCGCACCTTTTCACCCTTACCCGTCTACGCAGCTGACGCTGCTACGACGTGGCAAGCCTTGCGGGCCTGCCTGCCGAAGCCCCGAAGGGGCGAAGGCGGGCGGTTCGTTCTCTGTGGCACTTTCCCTGGGGTCGCCCCCGCCGGACGTTATCCGGCACCGTATGTCAAGGGAGCCCGGACTTTCCTCCCCGGCGGCCTTTCGGCACTTGCCGGAGCGGCCGTCCGGCCGACTGACGGCTTACGCATGGAGCATTTGTGTCGGTTCTGCAAGCCGTTATCGCCGTGCACGGTTCGCCCGAAATAATTTATCCTGAAGATGTCGTTGGAAGCGTGTCCCGTTCGACTGGTTGTCGGTGATCCCAAGTGCAACAGGAGTTAAGCGATGCAGTATTTGCTGATGATCTACCAGAACGAAGCCGAGTACGCGAATATGCGTCCGGCCGCCGGCCAACAGATGACGGCGGAATATCAGACGTTCACGCAAGGCATCATCCAGAGCGGCAATTTCAAGGCTGGCGACCGTTTGCAGCCGACCACGACCGCGACGACGGTCCGCGTGCGCGATGGCAAGACGCTGACGACCGATGGCCCGTTTGCCGAAACGCGCGAGCAGCTCGGCGGCTATTACCTCGTGGAGGCCAAGGATCTCGACACTGCGATCGAGATCGCGTCGCGGATTCCGTCGGCGCGCATCGGCTCGATCGAGGTGCGGCCGATCTGGGTCTACGACAAGTGATGGCGCAGCCGCACATCGTCACATGACACTGTCCGAGATCGACAAGATCTTCCGCGACGAGGCGGGGCGGGCGCTGGCCACGCTGATCCGCCTCGTCGGCGATTTCGATCTCGCCGAGGACGCGCTTCAGGACGCCTTTGCGGCGGCACTGGAGCGCTGGCCGGCGTGCGAGTTTCCCGACAACCCGCGCGCTTGGCTGGTCAATGTCGCCAAGCACAAGGCGATCGACCGCATCAGGCGCCAGGCCGTCTTCCGCGGCAAGGAACAGGCGCTCGTGCACGAGCTCGAGCTGAACGCGCAAGCGCCCAATGAGCCGCCGGCGATGCTCGACGACGACATGCTGCGGCTGATCTTCACCTGCTGCCATCCTGCATTTGCGCCCGAAGTCCAGGTCGCGCTGACGCTGCGCACCGTCTGCGGGCTCTCCACGGCGCAGGTCGCGCGCGCGTTCCTCGTCACTGAGGAGGCAATGGGGCAGCGCCTCGTCCGCGCCAAGCAGAAGATCAGGCTCGCCGGCATTCCCTATGAGGTCCCCGAGCGCGGCACGCTGGTGCCGCGGCTCGACGGTGTGCTTGCCGTGATCTATCTGGTCTTCACCGAAGGCTATGTGGCGACGTCGGGTGCGGATTTGATGCGGCCCGATCTTGCGGCCGAGGCCATCCGGCTTGGCCGCTTGCTCGACCGGCTGCTACCCGATCGCGCGGGGATCAAGGGCCTGCTGGCGCTGATTCTGCTGCACGATGCGCGCCGCGCAGGGCGCCAGACCGCCGCGGGCGACATCGTGCTGCTGGAAGAGCAGGATCGCTCGCGGTGGGACCGTGCACAGATCGAGGAAGGTCTGCGTCTGGTGGACGACGCACTGCGCGTGCCCGGCCCGCCACAGCCCTATGGAGTACAAGCTGCGATCGCTGCGTTGCATGCGCGTGCGCCGAGCTATGAGCAGACAGACTGGCCGCAGATTGCCGGGCTCTATGAAGTGCTGCTGCGGATCAATCCGTCACCGGTGATCGAGCTGAATCACGCAGCGGCAATGTCGATGGTCGATGGTCCCGCACGCGCGCTCGATCTCGTGGATGCGATTACGGCGCGGGGCGGGCTTCATGGCTACGAGCTGTTGCCGGCGGTGCGGGCGGATTTGTTGCGGCGGCTCGGCCGGAAGGAGGAGGCGCGCGAGGCCTATCGCGCGGCGACGGAGGCGACGCAGCTCGAGCCGCTGCAACGACTTTATGCGCGAAGGATGAGGGAGATGAACTGAATTCCGTCATGGCCGGACTTGTCCCGGCCATCCACGTTCTTCCTGTGCGACAAAGACGTGGATGCCCGGGACAAGCCCGGGCATGACGGAGCAAGACGTTCTCGAAGACGTCAACTATTTCGACGCGACCGCCGTTCCCTCCGCCGGCAAGCTTCCCAACAGCGCCTGCAAGGTCGACAGCGTCGAGTGATCCGCGACCCCATCCAGTCGCGCCGGGCGGAAATGGCGCTGGAACGCGGTCACGACTTCCATGGTTGCGGCGTCGTATTTGCCGGTGAGGGGAACGCCGTAGCCGTATCTGGCGAGCGCCTGCTGCAGGCTCAGCACCTCGTCGCTGATGGTGCCGAGCATCAGGCTCTCGCCGCGCACCACCGGCGCGGGCGTGACCCAGTGGCCGACACCGGAATTGGCGAGCGAATGCCACGGAAATTTTTCGCCGGGATCTTTCTTGCGCGCGGGCGCCACGTCGGAATGGCCGAGCACCCGGTGCGCGGGCACCTTGCGGCGGAGCATGATGCCGCGGCACAGCGCGATCACGGCGGCGATCTGGCGCAGCGGAAACTCCGGATAGCCCCAATCGTGGCCGCGATTGACGATCTCGATCCCGATCGAGCAGGAGTTGATGTCGTCCTCGCCGGACCAGGACGAGACGCCGGCATGCCAGGCGCGCCTGGCCTCCGGCACGCATTGCACGATGCGGCCGTCTTCCAGCACGACGTAATGTGCCGACACCTCGGTACCCGCGGAGCAGAGCCGCGCCAGCGCACCTTCGACGTCGGGCATGCCGGTGTAATGCAGCACGATCATATCGGGCTGCCGGCCCTTGTTGCGGTCGCCATGGTTCGGTGAGGGGATGATGTCGGAGACGATCGAGGAATCCGGCTCGAACGTCCGCATGTTCGCGGCGGCCTTGGGAACCGGGAGAACACGTTGACGCTTCGAATCAGATCCAGACGGCGTGGACGAACCGGACGACATAAACAGCTCGAGACAGAGAGAGTGTGTGGGCCAAGCCCTTCTCTTTACTATTCCTTTACCCTCGATCGTGCGCAATCGGGCGACGGGGTTAACGGATGCATTTTGGCGCATGTGTGTGGATGAAGCATCACCGCCGCGTCAGCTTTTCGACTTGTCGCGAGCCGATCAACGCTTTCTTAACGCTAAGGGCCGTTACTGAGAGATGAAGAGCCGACCCGCGTCCGGAGGCGGCCAAAGCGTATTTTGGCTCGAAATCCCATGGCTGCCCGACAAGTTCCAAGGGGAATACTGGGTTGGTGGCCCGGGACGACCGGGCACGGTAACCATGTTGGACGGGGGTTGGGTCGTGGAACCGCCGCGACGCGGAATCATTCGAGGCGCTATGAGCTTGTTCGTCCCCGATCTCACTTGGGAGTCCGGCGGGGCGATTGGCAGGCCTGGCGCATGAGTTCGGCTCCGCACATCCCCGTTCTTGGCCGTGAGGCCATCGACCACCTCGCCCCGCGCGAAGGCGGCCTATACATCGACGCGACCTTTGGCGCCGGCGGCTACAGCCGCGCGATTCTTGACGTGCCGGGAACCCGGGTGATTGCCATCGATCGCGATCGCACTGCGATCGAGGGCGGCGCCGCGCTGGTCGAACGCTCGGCGGGCCGGCTGACGCTCGTTGAAGATCGCTTCTCCAACCTCGCCGAAATCTGCGCGGCTCAACGCGTCGATGACGTCGCCGGCGTCGTGATGGATGTCGGGGTGTCCTCGATGCAGCTCGACCAGGCCGGCCGCGGCTTCTCGTTCCGCCTCGATGGTCCGCTCGACATGCGGATGGGGCAGGCAGGCCCGACTGCGGCCGATGTCGTGGCGCGCGCATCGGAAGGCGATCTCGCCGACATCATCTATCTCCTCGGCGAAGAGCGGCAGTCGCGTCGCATCGCCCGCGCCATCGTCGCGGACCGTCAGGAGACGCCGTTCACCACCACGCGCGCGCTCGCCGATCTCGTCGGCAGGGTGGTTCGTTCCAAGCCTGGGGATATTCACCCGGCGACGCGGACGTTCCAGGCCCTGCGCATCTTCGTCAACGAAGAGCTCGAGGAACTCCAGAACGCACTCATCGCTGCCGAGCGTGTGCTCAAGCCCGGTGGTCGCCTCGTGGTCGTCTCGTTCCATTCGCTGGAAGATCGCATCGTCAAGAATTTTCTCGCCGAGCGTAGCAAGACGGGTGGCGGCTCACGCCATCTGCCGGAAGTGTCTCAGGCGGTGCCGAGCTTTCAGCTGCTGACGCGGCGGCCGGTGATTGCAGGCGAAAACGAAGTCGCGCATAACCCGCGCGCGCGGTCGGCAAAACTGCGCGCCGGCGAGCGCACCTCGGCGCCCGCGCATGACGATCGCGAGCAATCGTCCTGGCCAAAACTCTCCGACGTCATGAGAGGTGGCTAGCGCATGCGCTTCATCCACCTCCTCGTCATCGGCGCGCTGATCTTCGCGGCGGCCTATGTCTATAGGATCAAGATGGACTCCACGGCGCGCACCGAAAAGGTGCTGCGGCTGCATGCGGAGATCCGCGAGCAGCGCGATGCGATCGCGGCGCTGCGCTCCGAATGGGCCAAGCTCGATGCGCCCCAGCGCCTGCAAGGCCTGTCCGATCGGCATCTGCAGCTCAAGCCGGTCAACGGCACGCAATATGATTCACTGAAGAATTTGCCCGAGCGTCCGCCGCGCATGTTCAGGCCGGGCGAGCCGGATCCGATCGGCGCCATGCTCAACACCATCGAAGCCGCCAGCGATCCCGATAATGTGACGGGCTCCGTGCCTCAGCCCGAGGACAAGCCATGAGTGCTGTGACCCCGGCCAAACCGGCAGAAAAGCCGACCGAGCCTTGGCGGCAGCGGCTGATCCGCAGCCTGCTGTACGGGCGCAACGTCGATCGCGCGGCCAAGGCGCGGGCGCGTGTCGGCCTGGCGATGCTCGCCTTCGGCGCGGTTTACGCCCTGATCGGCGGCCGGCTCGTGATGTTCGCGATCGGCGCCGACGCGCACGGCGCGCGCCGCGCCGCGGCGCAGGAGGTGGTCGCGACCGCGCGGCCCGACATCGTCGATCGCAATGGTGCGATCCTCGCGACCGACGTCAAGGCGTCGAGCCTGTTCGGCGAGCCGCGCCGCATCATCGACAAGGACGAGGCGATCGAGCTTCTGACCGCCACTGTGCCCGACCTCGACGAGGCCGAGGTGCGCGAGCGCCTGAAGACGCGCAAGGGATTCGTCTGGCTCAAGCGCGAGATTACGGCGAAGCAACAGCAGGACATCCACAAGCTCGGCATTCCCGGCATCGGCTTCCTACGCGAGAACAAGCGCGTCTATCCGACCGGCAACGAGGTCGCCCACGTCATCGGTCTGGTCAACATCGACAACCAGGGCATCGCCGGCATGGAGAAGTGGCTCGACAATCAGGGGCTCGCCGATCTCCATCGCGCGGGCTTTGCCACCGACCGGCTGCAAAAACCGATCGAGCTCTCGGTCGATCTGCGCGTCGAGCACGCACTGCGTGACGAGCTGCTGAAGGCCAAGGAGAAATACCACACCAAGGCCGCCTCCGGCATCGTCTCCAACGTCAAGACCGGCGAGATCGTGGCGATGGTCTCCCTTCCGGACTTCGATCCCAACAGTCCGAAGGAGGCGCACGACCCCGACCGCATCAATCGCCTGACCACCGGCGTCTACGAAATGGGATCGACCTTCAAGGCATTCACGCTGGCGATGGCGCTGGATTCCGGCAAGATCAATTTGAACTCGTCGTGGGATGCACGCGGAAACCTGCACTACGGCAAGTTCACCATTCACGACAGCCACGCGCTTGGACGCTTCATCAACACCAAGGAAGTGTTCACCTATTCGTCCAATATCGGTGCGGCGCGGATCGCGCTCAGCCAGGGCGTCGAGGCCCACAAGGCGTTCCTTGCCAAGATGGGACAGTTGACGCGGCTGCGCACCGAGCTGCCGGAGAGCGCGGCTCCCCTGGTGCCGCGACGCTGGGGCGAGCTGAACACGGTGACCATCGCGTTCGGCCAGGGCATGTCGGTGGCGCCGCTCCAGGCGGTGATGGGCATCAACGCGCTGGTGAACGGCGGCTATCTGATTCCGCCAACCTTCATGAAACGGACCGAATCCGAAGCGGCGGCGATGGCCAAGCGCGTCATCAAGACGGAGACCAGCGACAAGATGCGGTTCCTGATGCGGCTCAATGCCGAAATCGGCACCGCCAAGACCGCTGACGTCAAGGGTTACTATGTCGGCGGCAAGACCGGCACGTCCGAGAAAGTCATCAACGGCCGCTATGCCAAAAAGCGCGTGCTCAACTCCTTCACCGCGATCATGCCGTGCGATGATCCAAAATATCAGATCCTGATCATGCTGGACGAGCCCCAGGCGATTCCCGAAACGAAGGGTTTCATCACCTCGGGCTGGAACGCGGTGCCGACCGGCGGCAAGGTGATCGAGCGGATCGCGCCGCTTTTGGGCGTCGAACCGCGGTTCGATCTGCCGCCGTCCGAGCGCCTTATTCTTGCAGCATCCAGGACAACCCAGTAATCAAGCGGGTGGGCCGTTGCCGCTGCTGAGTCGGGATTTCCCTGGAGATTCGGCGATCCGGTCCGGCATGTCGACTGGAAGACCATGAAGCTGCGCGACCTCCTCGATCAGGACGTTCAGGGCAATGACGCCGCAATCGAGCCCGCCGTCGCGGCGCTCGACGTGACCGGCGTTGCCCTCGACAGCCGCGCGGTCAAGCCGGGTCATCTCTTTTTCGCACTTGCGGGCAGCAAGACCGACGGTGCGCGCTTCATCGATGCCGCGATTGCCGCGGGCGCGGTGGCGGTCGTCGGCGAGCATGCGCCTGATGGCTGCAAGGTGCCGTTCATCTCAGTCGCCAATCCGCGCCGCGCGCTGGCGCTGGCCGCGGCAAGATTCTATCCCGCGCAGCCCGCGACAATTGCGGCGGTGACCGGCACCAGCGGCAAGACCTCGGTCGCCGCATTCACCCGGCAGATCTGGGAACGGCTCGGGCACGCCTCCGCCAGTATCGGAACCATCGGCCTGGTCTCGCCCAAGCGTACCGTCTACGGCTCGCTGACGACGCCCGATCCGATCGCACTGCACCGGCAGTTGGACGAGATCGCCCGCGAGGGCGTCACGCACCTCGCCTTCGAGGCCTCCTCGCACGGGCTCGATCAGTATCGCCTCGACGGCGTGCGCGTGTCGGCCGGCGGCTTCACCAATCTCTCGCGCGACCACATGGATTACCACCCGACCGTTGCGCATTATCTCGCGGCCAAGCTCAGGCTGTTCCGCGAGCTTGTCCCTCCGGGGGGCGCGGCCGTGATCTCCGCCGATCATGATTGCTCGGCGGAGGCAATCAGTGCGGCGAATTCGCGCGGCTTGCGCGTGATGGCGGTCGGTCGCAACGGGGACGGATCAGGCGAGGGCATTCGTCTCGCCGGTGCGGAGGTCGAAGGGTTTTCGCAAGTGCTCGCGCTCGAACATCGCGGCAAGCGGTATGCGATCCGGCTGCCGCTGGTCGGCGAATTCCAGATCGAGAATGCGCTGGTGTCGGCCGGTCTCGCCATCGGCACCGGCAGCGACGCCAGAAACGTGTTCGCGAGCCTCGAAGGTCTCGAAGGGGCCAAGGGCCGCTTGGAGCGCGTCGGCGAGCGCAACGGTGCGCCGATCTTCGTCGACTACGCGCACAAGCCCGATGCGCTGGCCAAGGCGCTGCAGGCGCTGCGTCCCTACGCCAGGCGCAGGCTGGTCGTCGTGTTCGGCGCCGGCGGCGACCGCGATGCCGGCAAACGTCCGATCATGGGCGAGATCGCGGCCGGCAACGCCGACGGCGTCATCGTCACCGACGACAATCCGCGCAGCGAGAAGCCGGAATCCATCCGCGCCGAAATCCTCGCCGCCGCCAAGGGCGCCCGCGAAATCGGCGACCGGGCCGCGGCGATCCGCACCGCGATCGCGGAATTGGAAGATGGCGATGCGCTGCTCATCGCCGGCAAGGGGCACGAGATCGGGCAGATCGTCGGCGCAGAGGTTTTGCCCTTCAGTGATCACGAGGCGGTCGCCGCCGCACTAGCGTCGAGGATTGCATGAGCGCGCCCATATGGACGGTGGCCGAAGTGGCGCGCGCGCTGGGCGCCGCCGGATCGTTCCCGGACACGCCGATCGACTTCGTCACCCAGGACAGCCGGCTGGTGAAGCCGGGCAGCCTGTTCGTGGCGCTGAGCGGCACCCCGAGCGGCGGCTTCATCTCGGCCTTCGCCAGCGCGCGCGACGGCTGGGAGTTCGCGGACAAGGCCGAAGCTTCCGGCGCGGTCGCGATGATCGTGCCGCACGAGATCGCGGGCGTCCGCATTCCGCAGATCGTCGTCAAGGACACGCTGATCGACGGGCTCTGGGGTCTTGCGCGCGCGGCACGTGCGCGCTTCAGCGGACCGGTGATCGGGCTCACCGGCAGCGCCGGCAAAACCAGCACCAAGGAATTCCTCGCGGCCTACCCCAATGCCTATGCCAGCCCGTCGAGCTTCAACAATTTCTGGGGCGTGCCGCTGACGCTGTGCAATGCGCGCCCCGATGCCAGTCTCTGGGTCGTCGAGATGGGCATGAACCAGGCCGGCGAAATTGCGCGGCTCAGCGAACTGACGCGGCCGACGGTCGCGCTCGTCGTCAACGTCCAGCCGGTGCATCTGGAGAAGCTCGGCTCGCTCGAAGCCATCCGCCGCGAGAAGGTGTCGATCGCACTCGGCCTGCCCGCGGAAGGTGTGCTGGTGCTGCCCGCCGGGATCAAGGCGCCGGACTGGAAGGGCAAGGTCATCCGCTTTGGCGACAAAGCCGAGGTGCACGAGGTCGCGCACGCGCCGCATGGCGACAGCTGGCAGGTGGTGGCCGCGCTCGGCAAGAAGGAGATCGCGTTCAGCCTGACGCCGGGCGCGCCGCACCGCGTCCAGAATGCGCTCGCCGCGCTTGCATCGATCCGTGCGGCCAACCTCGATGCGGCCACGCTTGCGATCAAGCTCGACCGGGTCGGCATCATGACCGGCCGTGGCGTCGAGCAGGCGGTCGGCGGCGTCACCGTGATCGACGACAGCTTCAACGGCAATCCCGCCAGCGTGGCTGCCGCGCTGCAAAGCCTGCAGGCGCGCAACACGACCGGCGGCCGCCGCATTGCGGTACTCGGCGACATGCTGGAGCTCGGCGACGGCGCGCCGGCCTATCACACCGACCTCGCCAGGCATCTCGACGGCATCGACGCCGTCTATTGCGTCGGGCCCCTGATGCGTCACCTGTTCGAGGTGCTTCCAGCCGGCAAGGGCCTCGGCTGGCACGACGACCCCGTTACGCTGAAGCCGGGCGAGGTCGCAAATCTGCTGAGGGCAGGCGATGTCGTGGTTGTCAAGGGCAGCAAGAAGATGTTCTGGGTCAACAAGTTTGTGCCGGGCCTAGTGGCCGCCTTGCAGGCAAGGGCGTAAACTGCTTGGAAGGCGCTGTTCCCGAATCCCACCCTTTCCGGCGCGAAGTCGTTCGTTTTCTTTAGAGATCGCCCGACCCCATGATGAAGACCAGCGAATGCGCGTGAGGCAGGTTGACAAGGCCAAGATCAAGGCGCGTGCAAAGGCGCCATAGGACCGTCTGAATGTTTTACTGGTTGATCGAGCTCTCCAACACATTTCCGGGCTTCGGTGCCGTTCGCACCTTCCTGAACGTCTTCCGTTACATCACCTTCCGCACCGGCGGCGCCGTCGTCACCGGCGCGCTGTTCGTGTTCCTGTTCGGGCCCTGGATCATCGACCATCTGCGCATCCGCCAAGGCAAGGGCCAGCCGATCCGGGCCGATGGTCCGCAATCGCACCTCGCCAAGAAAGGCACGCCCACCATGGGCGGCCTGATGATCCTGTCCGGCCTCACGGTCGGCACGGTGCTGTGGGCCAATCCGCTTAACCCTTACGTCTGGATCGTGCTGGCGGTGACGCTCGGTTTCGGCTTCGTCGGCTTCTATGACGATTATCTCAAGGTGACCAAGCAGACCACGACCGGCTTCGGCAGCAAGCTCCGCCTGCTGATCGAGGCGGCGATCGCGCTTGTGGCCTGCTACGCGCTGGTGCGGCTGAACCGCGATCCCGCGTCGACCGCGCTGACGATTCCTTTCCTGAAGGACACCGTGCTGCATTTCGGCTGGTTCTTCGTCGTGTTCGGCGCCTTCGTCATCGTCGGCGCCGGCAACGCGGTGAACCTCACCGACGGTCTCGACGGCCTTGCCATCGTGCCCGTGATGATCGCGACCGCGAGCTTTGCGATGATCGCCTATCTCGCCGGCAACGCGGTGTTCGCCGATTATCTCCAGATCAAATATGTCGCCGGCACCGGCGAGCTCGCCGTGCTCTGCGGCGCGCTGCTGGGCGCCGGTCTCGGCTTCCTCTGGTTCAACGCGCCGCCGGCCTCGATCTTCATGGGCGACACCGGCTCGCTCGCGCTCGGCGGCATGCTGGGTGCGATCGCGGTCGCGGTGAAGCATGAGATCGTGCTCGCGGTGATCGGCGGCCTGTTCGTGCTGGAGGCGGTCTCCGTCATCGTGCAGGTGGTGTCGTTCAAGATGACGGGAAAACGCATCTTCCGGATGGCGCCGATCCATCACCATTTCGAGCAGCTCGGCTGGACCGAGCCGCAGATCGTGATCCGGTTCTGGATCATCTCGGTGATGCTGGCGCTCGCCGGCTTGTCGACGCTGAAGCTGCGGTGACCGCTCGATGATCCCGGTCACGTCCTTTGCCGGCAAGACGGTCGCGGTGTTCGGCCTCGGCGGTTCGGGGCTCGCCTCCTGTCACGCGTTGAAGGCGGGCGGCGCCGAGGTGATCGCAGGCGATGACAGCGCCGACAACGTCGCCAAGGCCGCGCAAGCGGGCTTCATCACGGCTGATCTACGCAACGTCTCCTGGGCGAATTTCGCCGCGCTGGTGCTCGCGCCCGGTGTGCCGCTGACCCACCCGGTGCCGCATTGGAGCGTGCTGAAGGCGCGCGAGGCAGCTATCGAGGTGATCGGCGACATCGAGCTGTTCTGCCGCGAACGGCGCCGCCACGCACCGGATGCGCCGTTCGTCGCCATCACCGGCACGAATGGTAAATCGACGACGACGGCGCTGATCGCGCATCTGACCAAGGTCGCCGGCTACGACACCCAGATGGGGGGCAATATCGGCACCGCGATCCTGTCGCTGGAGCCGCCGGGCATGGGTCGCGTCCACGTCATCGAGATGTCGTCCTACCAGATCGACCTCACGCCCTCGCTCGACCCCTCCGTCGGCATTCTGCTCAATGTCAGCGAGGACCACATCGATCGGCACGGCACCATCGCGCATTACGCCGCGGTGAAGGAGCGTCTCGTTGCGGGTGTGCAGGCCGGCGGCACCGCCATCGTCGGCGTCGACGACGGTTTTTGCCGCGATATCGCCGACCGGCTCGATCGCGCCGGCAAGAATGTGGTGCGGATCTCGGTCAGGAATCCGCTGGCCAGCGGCATTCATGTCGAGCATGGCAATATCGTGCGCAATTCGGGTGGCGCGCGCAGTGAAATCGCGGCACTCGGGGGCATCGGTTCTCTGCGCGGCCTGCACAACGCGCAGAATGCGGCCTGTGCCGCCGCCGCCGCACTCGCGATGGGCATCGATCTCGATGTCTTGCAGAGCGGCCTGCGCAGCTTTCCCGGCCTTGCCCATCGCATGGAGCAGGTCGGCCGCCGCGGCAACGTGCTGTTCGTCAACGACTCCAAGGGCACCAATGCCGACGCCACCGCGCATGCGCTGTCGTCCTTTTCTGACATCTTCTGGATCGCGGGCGGCAAGCCGAAGGCCGGCGGAATCACCGGCCTCACCGGCTACTTCCCGCGCATCCGAAAGGCCTATTTGATCGGCGAGGCCGCGCAGGAGTTTGCCGGCACGCTCGGCACGCAAGTGCCGCACGAGATCAGCCAGACCCTCGACGTCGCGGTCGAGCAAGCCGCGCGCGATGCGGAGGCGTCGGGCATCACTGACGCGGTCGTCCTGCTGTCACCCGCCTGCGCCTCCTTCGACCAGTATCGCAACTTCGAAATCCGCGGCACCAGGTTCCGCGAGCTGGTGCAGGCGCTGCCGGGCGTGAAGCCGGTGGTGTAGCGAGTTTCTCGTGTCCCGGACGCGCGTAGCGCGAGCTGGAACCCAGAAGTGACAATGGGCCCCGGCTCTGCAGCGCACCGCGAGGGCGCTGCGCTGCGTCCGGGGCACGAGACTCTTCAAAACTTGAACAGCTCCTTAACCCTGCGGTAACCAACCTCGGCGACCAATGGACCGACCTCTGTCCGAAAGCGGCCGCCATGCTCTCCCGTGAAGAACGCACCCCCTTTTCCGAGTGGTGGTGGACCGTCGACAAGCCGCTGATGGGAGCCATCCTGGCGCTGATGCTGACCGGCGTGATCCTGTCGCTGGCGGCGAGCCCGCCGGTTGCGACCCGCATCGGGCTCGATCCCTTCCACTTCTTCAGCCGCCACGTGCTGTTCCTGCTGCCGTCCTGCATCGTGCTGCTCGGGGTGTCCTTCCTGTCGCCGCGCGCGATCCGTCGCTCGGCGCTGATCATCTTCGCGGCCAGCATCATCCTGATCGTGTTGACGCTCGCGATCGGTCCCGAGGTGAAGGGCTCGCGGCGCTGGATCACGCTGATCGGCGTCAATATCCAGGCCTCCGAAATCGCAAAGCCGTCGTTCGTCGTCATCGCCGCCTGGCTGTTTGCGGAATCGACCAAGCGGCCAGAGATGCCGGCGACCTCGATGGCGCTCGCGCTGCTCCTGATGCTGGTCTCGCTTCTCGTCATGGAGCCCGACTTCGGCCAGACCATGCTGATCCTGATGGTGTGGGGCTCGCTGTTCTTCATCGCGGGCATGCGGATGATCTGGGTCTTCGGGCTCGCCGGCCTGGGCGCCGCCGGGCTGTTCAGCGCCTATCTTTTTGTTCCCCACGTCGCTGGTCGCATCAAGCGCTTCATGAATCCGGCTTCGGGCGACACCTTCCAGGTCGATACCGCCATGGAGGCCTTCTACAATGGCGGCTGGTTCGGGCTCGGACCGGGCGAGGGTATCGCCAAGCGCAGCCTGCCGGACAGCCATACCGACTTCGTGTTCGCGGTTGCCGCCGAAGAGTTCGGCATCATCCTGTGCCTCGCGATGCTGGCACTGTTTGCTTTCGTCGTTATCCGCACGCTGTCGCGCGCCTATGCCAACGAGGACATGTTCTCGCGCTTCGCTGCTTCGGGTCTTGCGATCCTGTTCGGCGTGCAGGCCGCCATCAACATGTCGGTCAATCTCCAGCTCATCCCCGCCAAGGGCATGACGCTGCCCTTCATCTCCTATGGCGGCTCCTCGATCGTGTCACTGGCCTATGGTGTCGGCATGATGCTGGCGCTGACGCGGCTGCGCCCGCGCACCGAGGTCGAGGCGAGCGGCCACGCCGAGGCGATGCGCAGCTACGCGTGATTGCGTGTCCCGGACAAGCGCAGCGAATCGGAGCGCAGAGCCGGGACCCAGAATGCCGCAGCAATGGGCCCGGTTCAGCAGCGCACCACGCCGCGAAGGGCGGCGCGTTGCACTGCTCCCGGGCACGAGCATTGTGTGGGCGGCTCGCAATGACGGGGGAGACACTGTAAAACTCCTCGCCATGGACACCTCCCCCCTGATTCTTCTCGCCGCGGGCGGCACCGGCGGCCATCTGTTTCCGGCCGAGGCGCTCGGCGTCGAGCTGATCCGGCGCGGATACCGGGTCCGCCTCGTCACCGACGAGCGCGCGCTGCGCTACAGCGGGCTGTTCACCAAGGACATGATCGACGTCGTATCGAGCGAGACCGCGCGCGGACGCAATCCGCTGCAGCTCGCCTATGCCGGCCTGACGCTGGCGGCCGGAACGTTGTCCGCCTACAGCCTGATCAAGCGACTGAAGCCGGTCGCCGTCGTCGGCTTCGGCGGCTATCCGACGCTGCCGCCGCTGGTCGCGGCAAGATTCGCCGGCGTGCCCGGCATCATCCACGACGCCAATGCCGTGCTCGGTCGCGCCAACCGATTCCTGTCGAGCCGCGTTCGCGCCATCGCGACGTCGTTGCCTGGCGTGCTCGACCGCGATCCGGCGCTATCGGGCAAGACAACGACGGTCGGCACGCCGATGCGCCCCGCAATCCTCGCCGCAGCCGGCGTGCCATATGCCGCGCCTGAAGTGAACGGCCCGCTGCGGCTGCTCGTCGTTGGCGGCAGCCAGGGCGCGCGTATCATGGCCGACATCGTGCCGGGCGCGATCGAGCGCCTCGAGCCCGCACTGTGGAGCCGGCTCGTCCTCACCCAGCAGGTGCGCGACGAGGACATGGCGCGCGTTCGTGCGGTCTACGACAGGCTGAAGATCAAGGCCGAGCTTGCGCCGTTCTTCACCGATCTGCCGGCTCGGCTCGCCTCCAACCATCTGGTGGTGTCGCGCTCGGGCGCGGGCACTGTGGCCGAACTCGCCGCGATCGGGCGGCCTTCGATCCTGGTGCCGCTGCCGGGCGCGATCGACCAGGACCAGTTCGCCAATGCCGGCGTGCTGGCCAAGGTCGACGGTGCGATCCGCATTCCGCAAACCGAGTTTTCCGCCGATCGCCTCGCCGCCGAGATCTCCGCCTTCGCCGCCGAGCCCGCGCGTCTTGCCGCCATGGCGCAGGCCGCCCGTGGCGCCGGCCGGCTCGACGCAGCGGAGCGGCTGGCCGATCTGGTAGCCAAAATCGCGGGAATCTGACGCGAAATTGGCCGGAATTCCTACTTTTGCCGTCATGGCCGGGCTTGTCCCGGCCATCCACGTCTTGCAAGAAGTGGTAAGGATTCGTGGATGCCCGGGACAAGCCCGGGCATGACGAAGGGAACTGCGGGATACGCCATGAGACTGCCGCGCGAGATCGGACCCATCCACTTCGTCGGGATCGGCGGGATCGGCATGAGCGGCATCGCCGAGGTGCTGCTCAATCTCGGCTATTCCGTGCAGGGTTCGGACGCCTCGGACAATTACAATCTCGACCGTCTGCGCAAGAACGGCGCGAGAGTCTCGGTCGGCCACAAGGCGGAGAACGTCGACGGCGCCGACGTCGTCGTGGTCTCCACCGCGATCAAGCGCGACAATCCGGAACTGACCGCGGCGCGCGAACGGCGCATTCCGGTGGTGCGCCGCGCCGAGATGCTGGCCGAGTTGATGCGGCTGAAGAGCTGCGTCGCCATCGCCGGCACGCACGGCAAGACCACCACGACCACGATGGTCGCGACGCTGCTCGACGCCGGCGGTCTCGATCCCACCGTGATCAATGGCGGCATCATCAACGCCTACGGCTCCAACGCGCGGCTTGGCGCCGGCGACTGGATGGTGGTCGAAGCCGACGAGAGCGACGGCACGTTCCTGAAGTTGCCGACCGAGGTCGCGATCGTCACCAATGTCGATCCCGAGCATCTCGATCACTTCAAGACCTTCGAGGCTGTGCAGGACGCGTTCCGCCATTTCGTCGAGAACCTGCCATTCTATGGCTTCGCCGTGATGTGCATCGATCATCCCGTGGTGCAGACTCTTGTCGGCAAGATCGAGGATCGGCGCATCATCACCTACGGCGAGAATCCGCAGGCCGACGTGCGCTTCGTCGACCTCACCCCGATGGGCGGCGGTTCGAAGTTCAAGGTTGCCTTCCGCGATCGCAAGACGGGCGCCGTGCACGAGATCTCCGATCTCATGCTGCCGATGCCGGGACGCCACAATGCCTCCAACGCGACCGCTGCGATTGCGGTCGCGCGCGAACTCGGCGTGTCGGACGAGGCGATCCGCAAGGCGATCGCCGGCTTCGGCGGCGTCAAGCGCCGCTTCACCAAGACCGGCGAGTGGAACGGCGTCACCGTCATCGACGATTACGGCCATCATCCGGTCGAGATCGCGGCGGTGCTGAAGGCGGCGCGGGAATCCACCAGCGGCAAGATCGTCGCCGTCGTGCAGCCGCATCGCTACACCCGGCTGCAGTCGCTGTTCGAGGAATTCTGCACCTGTTTCAATGATGCGGATGCGGTGATCGTCGCCGAGGTCTACGCCGCAGGCGAGGCGCCGATCGAGGGCATCGACCGCGACCATTTCGCCGCGGGTCTGCGCGCCCACGGCCACCGCGAGGTGATCCCGCTGCCGGCTGCGTCCGATCTCGCCGGTATCGTCAAGGGCGTGGCGAAGTCGGGCGATCTCGTCGTGTGCCTAGGGGCCGGCAACATCACGCAATGGGCGTATGCCTTGCCGGATGAGTTGAAGGCGCTGGGGTAGAGCAGTGGGCTTCCCCGACATCACACCCGACCTCAAAGCCGCGATGCCCGATCTTCGTGGCCGGCTGCTGGCGAACCAGTCGCTCGCCGAGCTCACCTGGTTTCGCGTCGGTGGTCCCGCGCAGGTGTTGTTCACGCCGGCGGACGAGGACGATCTCGCCTACTTCCTCGCGCATCTCGCAAGCGACATTCCCGTCTATGTCGTCGGCGTCGGCTCCAACCTGATTGTGCGCGATGGCGGCATGGCGGGCGTGGTGATCCGGCTGGCGCCGCGCGCCTTCGGCGAGGCGAGCGCCTGTGGTGATACAGTCACTGCCGGCGCGGCCGCGCTCGACAAGCGCGTGGCGGAAGTCGCCGCGTCAGCCAATATCGGCGGGCTCGAATTCTATTTCGGCATTCCCGGTACGATCGGCGGCGCGCTACGCATGAACGCGGGCGCCAATGGCGGCGAGACCAGGGACGTGTTGATCGAGGCGCGAGGCGTCGGGCGCGACGGCACGAAGCACATCTTCTCCAACGCCGACATGAAGTTCGTCTACCGCAACAGCGGCGTCGATCCCTCCATCATCTTCACCTCCGCGCGCTTCCGCGGCGAGATCAGGGATGCCGACGCGATCCGCGCGCGCATGGCGGAAGTGCAGACCCATCGCGAGACCGCGCAGCCGATCCGCGAAAAGACCGGCGGCTCGACCTTCAAGAATCCGCCCGGCCATTCCGCCTGGAAGCTGGTCGATGGCGCCGGCTGCCGCGGTTTGCGCGTCGGCGGCGCCGAGGTCTCCGAGATGCACTGCAATTTCCTGATCAACACGGGCAATGCCACCGCGCACGACATCGAGACGCTGGGCGAGACCGTCCGTGAACGGGTGAAGGCAAATTCCGGAATTGAGCTACACTGGGAAATCAAGCGGATCGGAATTCCCGGCTAATTTGGACAAGCGACGAGAAAACATGCGCATTACCATCCTCTTCGGCGGCTCCAACCGCGAACGTCTGGTTTCCGTCGCCTCAGCTCAGGCACTGCATCAGGCGCTACCCGAGGCCGATCTCTGGTGGTGGGATGTCGAGGACAAGGTGCATGTCGTGCAGTCCAGACAGCTGCTCGAACATACCCGCCCCTTCGAGGACGAATTCAAGCCGGGCACGTCAGGCATTCCGCTGGAGCAGGCGCTCGACCAAGCCAGGGCGGAGAACCGCGTGCTGGTGCTCGGCCTGCATGGCGGGCGTGCCGAGAACGGCGAATTGCAGGTGATGTGCGAGGCGCGCGGCGTGCCTTTCACCGGATCGGGCTCGGCCTCCTCGCATCTCGCGTTCGACAAGATCGCGGCCAAGCATTTCGCCGCGCTCGGCGGCGTGTCGCCGCCGGCGAACGTTGCGCTGGACCAGATCGACGAGGCCTTCGCCGAATACGGCCGGCTGATCGCAAAGCCTGCCAGGGATGGCTCGAGCTACGGCCTGATCTTCGTCAACGCCAGGCAGGATCTCGTCGCCGTCCGCAATGCCGCCAAGCACGAAGAGTACGTGATCGAGCCCTACATCGCCGGCGTCGAGGCGACCTGCGGCGTGCTGGAGCGGCCGGATGGCTCGATCATCTCGCTACCGCCGATCGAGATCATTCCGGGCGAGGGCAGTTTCGACTACGCGGCGAAGTACCTCTTGAAGTCGACCCAGGAGATCTGTCCAGGCCGCTTCACGGCGGAGATCACCGCGGCGCTGAAGCAGCAGGCGATGCTGGCGCACCGGGCGATGTCCTGTACCGGCTATTCCCGTTCGGACTTCATCGTCTCGGACAAGGGCCTGGTCTATCTCGAAACCAACACGCTGCCCGGCCTGACCAAGTCCTCGCTCTACCCCAAGGCGCTGAAGGCCGAGGGCATCGCGTTCGTCGACTTCCTGCGCGGCCTGGTCGAGCTCGCTGTGGCCGGTGTGCGAAAATAATTAGGACTGGTTAACGGCCGAACTGGCGAAACGGCCGGTTTTGGAACCCAAAGCCGGTAAAATGCCGGATATTGCGGCATAAATGCCTCACAGGCCTGGGCAAAAAGCTCACGTCGTTAACGAACTTTACCTTTTGTTTACCAGGACGTCCGAAGGTTAACGCTGGCGGCGCATATGACGCTTTGGCTGCCGGCGCGTGGACCGTTGCGGGTGTTGTCACCCCTAGCGAACGCTCTGAAGGGGAGAGGTTTTCTTCTGCTGAAGACCAGCACCCGGCCCGGTAAGTCCGAGACGTCATGTTCGCCAGGACCCGCGCGATGTCGCGGGCAAACTGTTGACGAGCTCGTGCAATGGATGGAGCAGGAAGCCTCACTCGGTCGCTTTTCAGATCGCTGAGGCCCCAAGCTGACCTAAAGGCGGCCGCTATCGGAGCGGTCGTGCTTCTGCGCGAGTGGGTGCAGGACAAGCGCCAGGAAAGAGTTCACGGCGCGCGTGCTGCCGCCAAGGAAAAGACCCGAGTCAAAGCCGCTATCGAGCGCGAGCCGCCGCCGCGGTTGGTCGCGCTTGTCGAGCGCTATCTGCCGCGCCGGGTCGGGATCAGCATGACGGTGCTGCTCCTGATCGGAAGCTGCGGCTTCGGTATCGTCAAGGGCGGCCATCTCCAGGATTTCATCACGGCGGTCAACGACACCCGTAACGCGCTGGCCAATTCCGCCGGCTTCCGCATCACCTCCGTCGTGATCAACGGCCGCAAGCAGCTCAGCCAGGACGAGATCCTCGCGATCGGCGGTGTCAGCGGCCGATCCTCGCTGCTGTTCCTCGACGCCGACGCCGTGCGCGACAAGCTCAAGGCCAATCCCTGGATCGCGGATGCGACCGTGCTGAAGCTCTATCCGGGCCAGCTCATGATCGAGCTCACCGAGCGCAAGGCGTTCGCACTGTGGCAGGAGGCCGGCCGGCTCTCCGTCATCTCCGATGACGGCGCCGTGCTCGAACCCTACGTCTCGCGCCGCTTCCTGTCGCTGCCGCTCGTGGTCGGCAAGGGCGCCGAGACGCAGGCCCGCGACTTCCTCGCTTTGCTGGCGCGCTATCCGCAGGTCAATTCCATCACCAAGGCCGCGATCTTCGTCGGGGAGCGGCGCTGGAACCTGAGGCTCAAGGACGGCCTCGACATCCGCCTGCCCGAACAGGACGTCGGCAACGCGCTTGCGATGCTGTCGAGGCTCGACAAGGAGGACAGGCTGTTCTCCCGCGACATCGTCGCGGTCGACCTGCGCCTGCCCGATCGGCTGGTGGTGCAGCTGTCCGAGGACGCCGCCAAGGCGCGCGACGATTTGTTCAAGGACAAGAAGAAGAAAAAGGCCGGGGACGCTGCATGACCGGTCTTGATCGCACCCAGACACCGAAGACGCGCCCGATGCCGCACAAGCGCGGCGGCCTCGTCGCCTGCCTCGACATTGGCACCAGCAAGATCGCCTGCATGATCGCGCGGCTGAAGCCGTCGGCGCCGAGCGAAGCCCTGCGCGACCGGACCCATGCGGTGGAGCTGATCGGCTACAGCCAGATCCAGTCGCGCGGCATGAAGGCCGGCGCCGTGATCGATCTCGGCGAATGCGAGCAGGCGGTGCGACAGGCCGTCGGGCTCGCGGAGAAAATGGCCAAGGTGCGGGTCGAGTCCGTGCTGCTGTCGGTCTCCGGTGGCCGGCTCTCCGGTCAGCTGGTCGAAGCTGCGGCCGACATCCGCGGCGGCGCCGTGACGCCGGCCGATGTCAGCCGCGTCACCTCTACCGGCATGCGCCACGCCACCGGCGAAGGCCGCACCGTGCTGCACGCGCTGCCGGTCGGCTACACGCTCGACGGCGTCAAAGGCATCCGCGACCCCCGCGGCATGGTTGCGCATCAGTTCGGCATCGACATGAACGTCGTCACCTGCGACGCCACGGTGGCGCGGAACCTGATGCTGGCGGTCGAACGCTGCCACATCAACGTCGAAGCCATGGCGGCGAGCCCCTATGTGGCAGGCCTGTCCGTGCTGACCGACGACGAAGCCGATCTCGGCGCTGCCGTCGTCGAGATGGGCGCAGGCACCACCACGATCGCGGTCTTTTCCGGCGGCCGCTTCGTTCATGCCGCGGGTTTTGCGGTCGGCGGGCAACACATCACGATGGATCTGGCGCGCGGACTCTCCGCGACCATTGCCGATGCCGAGCGAATCAAGACGTTATACGGGACCGTCATCACCGGCGGATCGGACTCGCGTGAGCTGATGTCTGTACCGACAGCCGGTGACGAGCAGGATCTGCCGCAGATCGTCTCCCGCGCTACCATCGCCAACATTGTCAAACATCGTGCCGAGGAAGTCTTCGAAATGGTTCGGGACAAGCTGAAGGATTCGCCCTTCGCCTCGGAGCCCAACGGCCGCGTCGTGCTCTCGGGTGGGGCTTCACAGCTCACCGGTCTCGTCGAGCTCGGAACGCAGATTCTCGGCCGGCCCGTGCGGGTCGGACGTCCGCTCGGTTTCGGCCGGCTGCCCAACGAGGCGAAGAACGCCGCCTTCGCGGTGCCGGCCGGACTGCTCGTCTACCCGCAATATGTTCACCACGAACATGTCGAACCGCGGCATACGCGGCAGCAGGTCAGGACGGGGACCGGCGGGTATTTCGGAAAGGTCGGACGATGGCTACGCGAGGGCTTCTGATGACTCCTTCCCGCAATATTCGATTTTCACCAACTCCCGCGGCCGCCGGCCGGGGCGAACCCACGCGCGCGTGATCGAGAGGCAAACATGACCATCAGCATCAATGTTCCTGATATTCACGAACTGAAGCCCCGCATCACCGTGTTCGGCGTCGGCGGAGCCGGTGGTAACGCCGTCAACAACATGATCACGGCGGGCCTCCAGGGCGTCGATTTCGTGGTCGCCAACACCGACGCGCAGGCGCTGACGATGTCGAAGGCGCAGCGCATCGTGCAGATGGGCACGGCCGCCACGCAAGGGTTGGGCGCAGGTTCGCAGCCGGTGGTCGGCGCGGCCGCGGCCGAAGAAGTCATGGACGAGCTCCGCGACCATCTCTCGGGCGCCAACATGGTGTTCGTCACCGCCGGCATGGGCGGCGGCACCGGTACCGGTGCAGCTCCCGTGATCGCCAAGATCGCGCGCGAGATGGGCATCCTCACGGTCGGCGTCGTGACCAAGCCGTTCCACTTCGAGGGCGGCCGCCGCATGCGCACCGCGGAAGCGGGCATCAACGAGCTGCACAAGGTCGTCGATACGCTGCTGATCATCCCGAACCAGAACCTGTTCCGGGTCGCCAACGAGAAGACCACCTTCGCCGACGCCTTCGCGATGGCCGACCAGGTGCTCTATTCGGGCGTTGCCTGCATCACCGACCTGATGGTCAAGGAAGGCCTGATCAATCTCGACTTCGCCGACGTCCGCGCCGTCATGCGCGAGATGGGCAAGGCGATGATGGGCACCGGCGAAGCCTCCGGCGACAAGCGCGCGCTGACCGCCGCCGAAGCCGCGATCGCCAACCCGCTGATCGACGATAGCTCGATGAAGGGCGCCAAGGGCCTCCTGATCTCCATCACCGGCGGCAAGGATCTCACTTTGTTCGAGGTCGACGAAGCTGCGACCCGCATCCGCGAGGAAGTCGACCAGGACGCCAACATCATCGTCGGCGCCACCTTCGACGAGGCCCTCGACGGCCTGATCCGCGTCTCGGTCGTCGCCACCGGCATCGAGCAGGCCGCGATCGCGCGCAACAGCCAGGCCACCAGCGCTCCCGTGGCGAATCCTGCTCCGCAGGCGCAGCAGGCTCCCGCTGCTCCGGCCGCGGCTGCCGAGAGCCGTCTTGCCGATTTGACCGCACGGCTGCGCGCCGACAATCAGCGCATGGCCGAGCGCGCCCAGAAGTTCGAAGCGCAGAGCCCGGCCGCCGGAACGGGCCAGTTTGCCGCCGCTCCCACGGCTCCGCGTCCGAACGTCGAGCGCGCTGCGCTTGCCGCCATCGCCGCCGCCGTTGCGGACGTCCCGCAGGCCCCCGCGCCGATGCAGACCTATGGCGACGTCACCGTGCGCCCGATCGCGCAAAAGCCCACGCTGTTCCCGGAGCCCGAGCAGGCGCCGATGGCCATGCATGAGCCGATGACGCCGGAAACCTTCATCCCGCCGCAGGCCGAGCGTGCGCCGGTCCGCACGCCGCGGATGCCGCGTATCGAGGAACTTCCGATGCCCGCCCAGGCCGAGCTTCGCCAGGCCCGCGGCGAGCTCGAGGAGGAGACCCCGCAGAAGACCCGGCTGTCGCTGCTCCAGCGCCTCGCCAATGTCGGCCTCGGCCGTCGTGACGAGGAGAGCGAGGCGCCGATCGCGGCCCGCACCGCCGGTCCCGCGATGCCGCCGCTGCCCGATCGCCGCCCCCAGAAGACCGTGGCGCAGCAAATCGCTTCCGCCGAGCCGGTGTCTGAGTATGCCCGTCGTCCCGCGCCGCAGGGGCTGGACATGCACGGTCGTCCCGCGCCTGTTGCCCCGGCGCCACAGGGAGATGACCATCTTGATATCCCGGCCTTCCTGCGGCGGCAGGCGACCTGAGGATTGTTACAATAAGGCAGACGAAAAAAGGTCCCGGCGGGAAGCTTGCCGGGACCTTTTCTTTTGCCCCGTGCATGTCCGGATTGCGTAGCCAAGCAACTGATTTTAAATCATTAATTACGTATTCGATGGTTCAGTAAAACTGCTGAAAACGGCTCCGAACTCCGGTCCAATTTGGTTAAGCCTTGGCGCGAATACGGCGGGTTTGGGGTAACAATCGGTAAAAAAGCGTGAGTTGGCGCTGTTTGAGGCAGTGACTATGGTTTGCCGTGACTTGGGGATACGGATTCGGAAGGAGCGGTCTAGGCCGCTCAGTCGGGTTCAGTATAAGTCGCGATGGTCGTAGTGGGGCGGTTCCTGATGAAATTTAGCCGGCAAACAACGCTTCGTGCGCAAGCCAGTGTGGCAGGCGTCGGCGTTCATTCCGGTCTTCCCGTCACGCTCACGCTTGGGCCTGCGCCTGTCGACGCGGGCTTTGTTTTTGTCCGCACCGGGCTCGAGGGAAGCGACCGCGAAGTCCAGGCCACCGCCGAGCAGGTGATCGCGACCGATTTCGCCACCGTCCTCGGTGATCGCGACGGTCCGCTGGTTTCCACCGCCGAGCATGTGCTTGCTGCACTGCGGGGCATGGGCGTCGACAACGCCATCATCGAGATCGACGGGCCGGAAGTGCCGATCATGGACGGCAGCGCGGCAGCCTTCGTTGCGGCGATCGACCAGGCCGGCATCGTGACCCAGCCGGCACAGCGTCGCTTCATCCAGGTTTTGAAGCCGATCTCGGTCAAGATCGGCGACTCCTTCGGTGAGATCAGGCCCTATGCCGACGGGTTCCGCGCCGAGGTCGAGATCGACTTTACCAATCCTGTCATCGGCCAGCAGAGCTACGCCTTCGACCTGAACCCGGAGCGTTTCCGCCGCGAAGTCGGCCGGGCCCGGACTTTCGGCCTGATGTGCGACGTCGCGCGGCTCTGGAGCGCCGGCTATGCGCTCGGCGCCTCGTTCGACAACACCGTCGTGTTCGACGAGGAGCGGCTGCTCAACACCGAAGGCCTGCGCTACGCCGACGAATGCGCCCGCCACAAGGTGCTGGACGTGATTGGCGACCTCGCGCTGGCCGGTCTGCCGCTGCTCGGCGCCTACCGCTCGGTACGTGGTGGCCACAAGCTCAACCACGCGGTCCTGACTGCGCTGCTCGCCGACCGCACCGCCTGGCGGGTGGTCGAGGGCGAGGCAGCCCGCCGCACCACGCGTCCGGTGACCGAAACCGGTCGCGGCATCGTCGGTGGCCGGATCGCCGCGGTCTACGGGCCGGACGTTTCCTAAAAGAGAAACGGGGCCTGCGAAGACCCGTTGCCATGGGCGTCTTGTGGCGGCTTTCCCCGGGAAACTCCTGGTAACGATGATCGGCTAGGATTGCGGCGCGTTCGCCTTAATCCGGGCGGAATGCCTGCCTATCCGGTTGGTTGAAGATCGTTTTTCGGTTACACCGGCGTGGTCGCACGGCAGGCACCACGGCTATATTTCGCGCCCAGGACGGGGTTCATGGGCTGGCGGACACCGCATCACAGGGCGTCAGGGCAATACTCATGTCGGCACAGCGTATGACGCGCGGATATCTTCAGGCCTGGTCTCGAGAGGTCTCGTCTCGAGCCCGTGGGTTGCTTCAGGTTGTCGCCCTCTTCTTGCTCGCGCTGCCGCTGGCCGGCTGCGGCACCGGCGCGCTTTGGGACAAGTTCATTGCCAAGGACGACACCTTCGTCGAGGAGCCCGCCGACAAGATCTACAATGAGGGCCTGTACCTCATGAACGAGAAGAAGGACATGAAGGCGGCGAACAAGAAGTTCGAAGAGGTCGACCGCCAGCATCCTTATTCCGACTGGGCCCGCAAATCGTTGCTGATGTCGGCCTACGCGTCCTACCAGGGCGGCGACTACGACAGCTGCATCGGCGCGGCCACCCGCTACGTCACGCTGCATCCCGGCAGCCCGGATGCGGCCTACGCGCAATATCTGATCGCCGCCTCGCATTACGACCAGATTCCGGACATCAGCCGCGACCAGACCCGCACCGAGAAGGCGATCGCCTCGCTGGAAGAGGTGGTGCGCAAATATCCGACCTCCGAATATGCGACCTCGGCCAAGGCCAAGATCGAAGGTGCGCGCGACCAGCTCGCCGGCAAGGAAATGAACGTCGGCCGCTACTACGCGCAGAAGCGCGACTACACGGCGGCGATCAACCGTTACAAGGCCGTGGTCACGCAGTACCAGACCACCCGCCATGTCGAGGAGGCGCTGTACCGCCTGACCGAGGCCTATATGGCGATCGGCATCGTCGGCGAGGCCCAGACCGCCGCCGCCGTGCTCGGGCACAATTTTCCTGACAGTCGCTGGTACAAGGACGCCTATAATCTTGTAAAATCAGGCGGTCTCGAACCGAGCGAGAATCAGGGGTCCTGGATTAGCAAGACCTTCAAGAAAATGGGTCTCGGCTAGGAAATAGAATTCCATGCTGGCGCGTCTGTCGATCCGTGACATCGTCCTGATCGAACGGCTCGATATCGAATTCGCACCGGGCCTCGCGGTTTTGACCGGCGAGACCGGTGCGGGCAAATCCATCCTGCTCGATGCCTTTGCGTTGGCGCTCGGCGGCCGCGGCGATGCCGGCCTCGTGCGGCATGGGGCGGAGCAGGGGCAGGTCACTGCCGTATTCGATATCCCAAAAAACCATCCCGCGGCCAAGATCCTCGCGGAGAACGGGCTGGAGGATACCGGCGAGATGATTCTCCGCCGGGTCCAGCTCGCCGACGGCCGCACCCGCGCCTTCATCAACGACCAGGCGATCAGCGTGCAGACGCTGAAGGCGGTCGGGGCCGCCCTGGTCGAGATCCACGGACAGCACGACGAGCGCGCGCTGGTCGATGCCGCCACCCACCGCCGCCTGCTCGACGCCTTCGCCGGTCTCGAAAAGGACGTCTCGGCGGTCGAAGCGCTCTGGGACGCCCGCCGCACCGCCAACAATGCGCTGGAGGAGCATCGCGCCGGCATGGAGCGCGCTGCGCGCGAAGCCGACTACCTCCGTCACGCCTCTGACGAATTGAAGCAGCTCGCGCCCAAGGATGGCGAGGAGACCTCGCTGGCCTCCCGTCGGACCACGATGATGCAGGGCGAGAAGATCGCCTCCGACCTGCGCGAGGCGCAGGAGGCGGTCGGCGGCCACCATTCGCCGGTCGCCTCGCTCTCGGCCGCCGTGCGGCGGCTGGAGCGCCGCGGCGTCAACGCGCCGGCGCTGGTCGAGCCCGCGGTGAGGGCGATCGATATCGCCATCAACGCGCTGGAGGAGGCCGACCAGCATCTGCAGGCGGCGCTTGCCGCCACCGATTTCGATCCCTCGGAGCTCGAACGCATCGAGGAGCGGCTGTTCGCGCTGCGCGCAGCCTCGCGCAAATATTCGACGCCGGTCGACGGGCTCGCCGCGCTTGCCGCCAGATATGCCGCCGATGTCGTTCTGATCGACGCCGGCGCCTCACGGCTGAAGAAGCTGGAGCAGGCCGCGATCGAGGCCGATGCGCGCTATGCGGCGGCCGCCAAGAAGCTGTCGATGGCGCGGCAGAAATCGGCGGAGAAGCTCAACAAGGCGGTCAATGCCGAGCTCGCGCCGCTCAAGCTCGAACGCGCCAAGTTCATGACCCAGGTCCAGACCGACGAGGCAGCTCCGGGGCCGCAAGGGTTCGATCGCGTCGAGTTCTGGGTGCAGACCAACCCGGGCACCAAGCCGGGGCCGATGATGAAGGTCGCCTCCGGCGGCGAGCTGTCGCGTTTCCTGCTGGCGCTCAAGGTCGTGCTGTCCGACCGCGGCTCGGCGCCGACCTTGGTCTTCGACGAGATCGACACCGGCGTCGGCGGCGCGGTCGCGGACGCGATCGGCGGACGGCTGGCGCGGCTCGCCGGCAAGGTCCAGGTGATGGCCGTAACCCACGCCCCGCAGGTCGCCGCCCGTGCCGACCAGCATCTGCTGATCTCCAAGGACGCACTGGACAAGGGCAAGCGCGTCGCCACCCGCGTCAATGCGCTTGCCGCCGACCACCGCCGCGAGGAGATCGCGCGGATGCTCGCCGGCGCCGAGATCACCGCCGAGGCGAGGGCTGCCGCGGACCGGCTGCTCAAGGCGGCGACGGCTTGATTGCCACCGTCATTCCGGGGCGCACGAAGTGCGAACCCGGAATCTCGAGATTCCGGGTCTGGTCCTTCGGACCATCCCGGAATGACTCTTTCAATTGCAGATCGACTCGTAACGATCATCCCAATTCGGATTGTCTTTCTCGATCAGTTGAATCTTCCATGCGCACTTCCACTTCTTCAGCTCTTTTTCGCGCGTTATCGCCGAGACTGGGTCATCATAAGTCTCGAACCAAACCAGCCGCGTGATGTTGTATTTCGCCGTGAAGCCCGGAACGGCTTTGATTTGATGCTCATAGACGCGCCGTATGAGGTCGTTGGTGACGCCCACATAGATTGCTCCGTCGCGCCGGCTTGCTAGGATATAGACGTAATACGCCATGACTCCCGAGCCTTTCTCAACTGTCATTCCGGAGTGTACGAAGAGCGAGCCTGGAATCTCGAGGTTCCGGGTCTGGTCCTTCGGACTATCCCGGAACGACGAGGCACAACCATAAGTATAATGACAAGAGCAGCAAAATCGAAACCAACACCGCTTCGCGACGTCGCCGACCTCACCAAGGCGCAGGCCAAGGTCGAGCACATGCGGCTCGCGCTCGAGATCGAGGGGCACAACGAGCGCTACTACCAGGAGGACGCGCCCACCGTCACCGATGCCGAGTACGACGCGCTGCGCCAGCGCTTCAACGCGATCGAGAAGCGTTTTCCGGAATTCGTCAGTGCAGACTCTCCGTCGCAGAAAGTCGGTGCTGCACCATCAGGCCGCTTCAAGAAGGTGCGGCATGCCGTTCCCATGCTGTCGCTCGACAACGCCTTTGCGGAAGAGGATCTGCGCGACTTCGTCGGTCGTATCGTGCGCTTCCTGAAGCTCGACGACGACAAGATCGATTTCTCCGCCGAGCCGAAGATCGACGGCCTCTCGATGTCGCTGCGCTACGAGGGCGGTGAACTCGTCACCGCGGCGACTCGCGGCGACGGCGCGGTCGGCGAGGACGTCACCGCCAACATCCGCACGCTCGAGGACGTGCCGCAGAAGCTGAAGGGCCGCAACGTCCCCGACATCTGCGAGGTGCGCGGCGAGGTCTACATGACCAAGAAGGCGTTCCTGGCGCTCAACGAGCGGCAGAAGGCGGAAGGCAGCACCATCTTCGCCAATCCGCGCAATTCGGCCGCGGGCTCGCTCCGGCAGAAGGATCCGACCATCACCGCCTCGCGCCCCCTCGGCTTCTTCGCTTATGCCTGGGGTGAGATGAGCGCGATGCCGGAGGGCACGCAGAGCGGCATGATCGGTTGGTTCGAGCGCTGCGGCTTCAAAACCAACCCGCTGACCAAGCTCTGTCACTCCGTCGAGGAGCTGCTGGCGTTTCATCACGCGATCGAGGAGCAGCGCGCAAAGCTCGACTACGACATCGACGGCGTCGTCTACAAGGTCGATCGCATCGACTGGCAGGAACGGCTCGGCTTCGTCTCGCGCACGCCGCGCTGGGGCATTGCCCACAAATTTCCGGCCGAGCGCGCCATGACGGTGCTGCGCGAC
Organism: Bradyrhizobium sp. Ken64; assembly: GCF_055807555.1. Classification (NCBI taxonomy): domain Bacteria; kingdom Pseudomonadati; phylum Pseudomonadota; class Alphaproteobacteria; order Hyphomicrobiales; family Nitrobacteraceae; genus Bradyrhizobium; species Bradyrhizobium sp. Ken64. Next base: position 158,806 of record NZ_JBVVPA010000018.1, read on the forward strand.
ATCGAGATCCAGGTCGGCCGCACCGGCTCCTTCACGCCGGTGGGCAAGCTCGAACCGGTCGGCGTCGGCGGCGTGATCGTGCAGAACGTCACGCTGCACAACGAGGACTACATCAAGGGCATCGGCAACAAGGGCGAGGTGCTGCGCGAGGGCCGCGACATCAGGATCGGCGACACCGTCGTGATCCAGCGCGCCGGCGACGTCATCCCGCAGGTGGTCGACGTCGTCCTCGACAAGCGGCCGAAGTCTGCCAGGGAATTCCAGTTTCCGAAGAAGTGCCCGTGCCCGCTGCATACCGACGTCGTGCGAGGAGAGACGGCCGCTGGCGAAGAGGAAGCACGCGCCCGTTGTACCGGCGAGTTCGCCTGCCCCTATCAGAAGATCGAGCACCTGAAGCTGTTCGTGTCGCGGCGCGCCTTCGACATCGACGGCCTGGGCGAGAAGCAGCTCCAGTACTTCTTCGACGAGGGTTTTGTGAAGGAGCCAGCCGACATCTTCACGCTGGAAAAGCGCAATTCGAAGCTCAAGCTCGAGGACATAGAGGGTTACGGCGCAACTTCGGTGCGCAATTTGTTCGGCGCGATCGAGAGCCGTCGCAAGATTGCACTGGAGCGCTTTATCTACGCGCTCGGCATGCGCCATATCGGCGAGACCACGGCGCTGGCGCTGGCACGCGGCTACGGCTCCTGGGACGCCTTCCACGACGCCAGCCTGAAGGTCGCCAAGGGCGACGAGGAGGCGATGGCCGAGATGGATGCGCTCGACCAGATCGGCGAGACCGTGATCAAGAGCATCGCCGATTATTTCGGCGAGAGCCACAATCGCGGCATCGTCGAGCGGCTCACCAGGGAAGTCGAGATCATCGACGCCGAGAAGCCGAAGAGCAATTCCGCGGTCGCCGGCAAGACCGTGGTGTTCACAGGCTCGCTGGAGAAGATGACGCGCGACGAGGCCAAGGCCACCGCCGAGCGGCTAGGCGCAAAGGTGTCCGGATCGGTGTCCAAGAAAACCGACCTCGTCGTCGCCGGCCCCGGCGCGGGTTCAAAGCTCGCGGAAGCCAACAAGCATGGCGTCAAGGTGCTGACCGAGGACGAGTGGTTGCAGCTGATCGGGGAGTGATGTTTTCTTCCGTCATTCCGGGGCGATGCGCAGCATCGAACCCGGAATCTCGAGATTCCGGGTTCGCACTTCGTGCGCCCCGGAATGACGACTTAAACCCTCACATCATCCCGCTCTCTTCCTCTTCCGCCTGCCCGATCAGCGTCTCGCTGACCATGATCTCGCGGCGGGGGACGACGAAGATCATCGTGCAGGCGCAGAGCAGGGAGATCGCCAGCACCGCGGCGGTGAGCGGCAGCGTGGTCGCGGAATGGCCGCCGAGATAGGCGCCGAATTGCGACATCAGCGCGCCGATACCCTGCTGCAGGAAGCCCATCGCACCTGATGCGGTGCCGGCGGCCTCGGGACGGATGCTGATCGCGCCGGCGGCCGAGTTCGCCATCACGAAAGCATTGCCGACCATCACGATCATCTGCGTGCCGAACAACCAGGCGGGTGCCTCGTTCCAGCCAGTGAAACTCCACAGCAGGTTCAACAGGCTGCCGCAAAGCTGCAGCGCGAGGCCGAACCAGATCAACTTCTCCAACGAGTGCCTGGGCGCGAAGCGCACGCAGAGCAGATTGCCGACGAGATAGGCAAAACCCGTCGTCGCGAACCACGCGCCGTATTCGGCGCTGGTCCTGCCCATCTGCGTCACCACGATATAGGGGCCGCCGCCTGCGAAGGTGAAGATGATCTGCGAGGCCAGCACCTGGCACATCACGTAGCCGACGAAGGCGCGGTTGCGGATCAGGATGCCGACATCGCCGCGAAAGCCGCTGCCGGCGGCGCGGTCTCGCCGCGTCTCGGGCAGCGCGAATGCGATGCCGACGGCGACGATGATCGCGGCGACGGTGATGGCGTAGAAGATCGCGCGCCAGCCGAATGCGGTTTCGATCAGGCCGCCGGTGAGCGGGGAGACCATCTGCCCGATCATCAGCGCCGCGACGACGAGGCTGATCATCGAGGCGACGCGATCGCGCTCGTAGATGTCGCGGATGATGGCGCGGCTCACCACCATGCCGGCGGCGCCGCCCAGCGCCTGGAAGAAGCGCGCGGCGATCAGCTGCGGCAGGGTCTCGGCGAAGATGCAGCCGACGCTGGCCACCACCATCAGCGCCAGCCCTCCGAGCAGCACCGGCCGCCGTCCGAAACGGTCCGACAGCGGGCCCATGATGAGTTGCGACAGCGCGATGCCGACCATGTACAGCGACACCGTCATCTGTGCGACCGAGATGTCGCTGCCGAATGTCGTCGCCAGCACCGGCAGCGCCGGAACCAGCATGTAAAGCGAGATCGGCGCGATGCCGGTCATGACGACGAGCAGCAGCAACACCACGCGCGAGGTCGCGAGGTTCTTCGCCGTTTCCGACGGCTTGCTGATCATGCCGTGCATGCGTTGTCCGTCTCGTGGAAATTCGAATCGGACTGTAGCGCGCTCGCACAAGACGGATATCGGCGTTTCGGAATGCGGCTATACGGATTCTGGGAGGGTGATAGTGGCGGCGCGATGATGATGATTTGGGCGCGTTTGCATGCCCCAAAACAGGTGTCATTCCCCGCGAAAGCGGGGAATCCAGTATTCCAGAGGCAGTAGTGATTGAATCGAGAGGCCGCGGCGTACTGGATGCCCCGCTTTCGCGGAGCATGACAGCTGTGGTGGAGAAGCAGCCTTGCGCAAAGCGCGTAGTGCCATGCGGCTTCGCGACGACGCGCTTACGCCTTCAGCTCCGCCGTGGCCTGGTCCAGCCAGGCCTTCGTCGTCGCGTCCAGCGCCGGCCGCACCTCGGCCCTGACGCGCGCGTGGTAGGCATTGAGCCAGTCGAGCTCGTCCTTGCCCAGCATGGCCACATCGATCAGCCGGCGGTCGATCGGTGCCAGGGTCAGCGTCTCGAACGCGTTCATCGATTTTTCCGCGCCCTTGATGTCGGCCGCGACCACCAGTTCGAGGTTCTCGATGCGGATGCCGAAACCGTCGGTCTTGTAGTAGCCGGGCTCGTTGGACAGGATCATGCCGCGCTTCAGCGGCGTGGTGCCGAGCTTCGATATCCGCGCCGGTCCTTCGTGCACCGAGAGATAGCTGCCGACGCCGTGGCCGGTGCCATGCTCGAAATCGACGCCGGCGGCCCAGAGATATTGCCGTGCCAGCGTGTCGAGTTGCGCGCCGGTAGCGCCGTCGGGAAAGATCGCGCGGGCGATTGCGATGTGGCCGCGCAGCACACGCGTGAAGCGGTCGCGCATCTCGTCGGTCGGCTCGTCCACGGCCATGGTGCGGGTGACGTCGGTGGTGCCGTCTTCATATTGCGCACCTGAATCGATCAGCAGCAGATCGCCGGGCACGATCCGCCGGTTGCTCTTGCGGGTGACGCGGTAGTGCACGATGGCACCATTCGGGCCGGTGCCCGATATGGTCGGGAACGACACGTCCTTCAGCGCGCCGGTGTCGCGGCGGAACGTCTCCAGCGCCTCGACCGCGTCGATCTCGGTGAGCTTGCCGCTTGCCGCCTCGCGGTCGATGAAGGCGAGGAAGCGCGCCAGCGCCACGGCGTCGCGCCGGTGCGCCGTTTGCGTGCCCTTGATCTCGGTCGGGTTCTTGACCGCTTTGAGCAGCGCGATCGGATCGCTGCCGCGCACCGGCTTGCCGCCGGCGCCTGTGATCAGCCGGCTAAGCGCGTCGGCCGCGGTCGCATTGTCGAGCGCAATCGATCCACCGCTCTTGGCGAGCGCCATCAGCGTCGGCGCCATTGCATCGGGCTCGCGCACGTCGGCGGACTGCTCGAGATGGTCGCGGGTCAGATTGGATAGCTTGCGGTGATCGATGAAGATGGTGGGACGGCCGTCCTTTGGCACCAGCGCATAGGACAGCGGCAGCGGCGTATGCGCGACGTCGGCGCCGCGGATGTTGAAGGTCCAGGCCACGGCATGGCTGTCGGACAGCACCAACGCATCGACGCTGAGCTTGCCGATCTCGCTCCTGATCTGCGTCAGCTTCTCGGCTTCAGTCACGCCGGCATGTTGCATCCCGTGCACCGTGACCGGCGCAATCGGCGGCTGTGGCCGGTCCTGCCAGATCGCATCGACCGGATTGCTGTCGACGGCGACCAGCTCGGCACCGGCCTTGGTGCAGGCGGCGGACAAACGCTCGGCTGCCGCAAAAGTGTGCAGCCACGGATCAAATCCTAGGCGGTCGCCGGCCTTCAGGTGTGCCGACATCCAGCTTTCCGGCGGGGGATCGATCAGAGACTCCACGGCCCAGGCCCTTGAATCGACCTGCTTGGCCGCCTGGATCGTGTAGCGGCCATCGACGAAGACCGCGGCCTCGTGCGTCAGCACCACCGCCAGACCCGCCGAGCCCGTAAAACCGGTCAGCCAGGCCAGACGCTCTTCCGACGGCGGCACATACTCATTCTGCTGCTGATCGGCGCGTGGAATCACGAAACCGGTCAGCTTGCGGCGGGCGAGTTCTTCACGGAGCGCGGCCAGCCGGGCCGTCAATGCGACGCCGGCCTCGGGCTCCTCGAATGTCTGGAAGTGCGCTTCGAACATGGTGGATCACTTTAGGATCATGCGGATCGCTCCGCAATGTAGACGCATTTGAGGTCGCATCTGGCATGGACTGTGCTTGAACAAGTTCCATTCGAATTGAGTGGAGTACAGGATGCGGCAGTTGCGCTTCGTCCGGATAACAGGGAAATTCGAGCAAGTTGTTCATCTCAACGACGAGGGGACACTCGATGCCAGCGTTCACGTTTGAGAAGATTACGCCGCCGGTGCGCCGCGCTCCGACTGCGGCGACACCGAAGAAACCGCGCGGCCTCATCAACCAGATGATCGACCGTTTCGCCGAACGCCGCGCGAGGCGCGCCTCGCAGGCCGAGCGCACGATGCGCCGGGACGAGAAGGCGTCAAAGTAGCGGCATCTACGGCAGCACCCGTACTCACCCCATCTTCCGCAGCAACAGGCTGCTCCACCCCTCGATCCGCAAGTGCTTCAGAGGCACGAGGCCGCGTGCGCGGTAGGCGGCGATCACGGCGGGGACCTGGGGCGTCAACAGGCCGGATAGGATGACGCGCCCGCCAAGGGCGAGGTGGCGCGTCATCGGGCCCGCCAATTGCCGTAACGGATTGGCAAGGATGTTGGCCAGCACCAGGTCGAACGGACCGCATCTGCCGAAATCAGCCGCAGCGAAGCCGGTGGCGCGGATCACGCGCACATTGTGACCGACCTCGTTCAACAAGGCGTTCTCGGCTGCCACCTTGACCGAGGCCGGGTCGATGTCGGAGGCCAGCACCGCGCGATGCAGCGCCTTCGCCGCCGCTATCCCCAGCACGCCGGTCCCGGTGCCGAGGTCGAGCACGCGGCCGGGCCGGGTGCTTTTCAGGACATGGTCAAGCAGAAGTAAACAGCCGCGTGTGGTGCCGTGATGGCCGGTGCCGAAGGCGAGAGCCGCCTCGATCTCGATGGCGAGCTTGTTTGGCGCCACGCGGTCGCGGTCATGGCTGCCATGGACCACGAAGCGCCCGGCCGGCACCGGGACGAGATCTTCCAGGCTCGACTTGACCCAGTCCCTGGCTTCGACGGTGTCGAAGGCGAGCGTGTCCGCAATCTCATTTCCTGCTGAAGTTGCAACGAGTTCGCGCAGCCACACCCGGTCCGGGGCGTTCGCGAAATGCAGCGCGACGTCCCATCGTCCGTTCGGCTGCTCGAAGGCGGCGACCGCCGCATCGTCCTCGAAGAACATTTCGGTGAGGACGTCGACAATGCGCCTGGCGGCGATCTCGCTGCCCATCGAAAAACTGGCGCGATGTGTGGGGGAAGGCTGCATTCTCAGGGTTCCGTCCGGTTCAATTTTTGGAACTTTTGTTCCCAATTTTTCCCATAACTTGCGTTCCGGAGGTTAACCCGACCGCAGGTTGTAGGACGTAGATTTGCGGGTGTTGGATAACCCACACAGCTCTAAATGGAATAGGAGGCGAGACTTGAAGCGCATCATTTTGAAGTTCTGGACCGACGATTCAGGTGCAACCGCAATCGAGTACGGCCTGATCGCAGCCGGGATCGCGCTGGCGATCATCACCGTGGTGAACGGCCTGGGCACCACGATGAACGAGAAGTTCACTTCGATTAGCAGCTCCTTGAAGTAATTTCCGCCTTCCATTTCCCGGCGGGGCCAATTCTCCATACGACTGCTTCCGAGCCGCGCCCGTCGGGGGATTCCCCTGGCGGGCGAAGTCGTTTTTGGGGATTGGCTTGCACAGAATGCCCACAGGCTATCCGGCGGCTTTTCCGGACTTTGTCCACGGATTATCCCGCCGTTCATCCCCGGATTTTCCACCAACTTGTACCAGGCTTGGACGGGCGCAACCCACCCCTCTTCCACAGCTCTGCCAACAGTCTGTCCACAGCCCATCCACAGGCTTATCCACGGCTACCGAACAACGACCGGTGATCCCTCAGGATCGCCTGCGCGGCGTTGTGGCCGGGCGCGCCGGTGACGCCGCCGCCGGGATGGGCGCCGGAGCCGCAATGATAGAGGCCCTTCACGGGCCCGCGATAATCGGCGTGGCCCAGCATCGGCCGCGCCGAAAACAGCTGGTTCAGCGTCAGCGCGCCGTGGAAGATGTCACCGCCGAGCAGGCCGAACTGCCGTTCGAGATCGAGCGGTGACAGGATCTGGCGGCCGAGCACGCTTGTCGCAAAACCCGGCGCGTATTTGTCCACCGTGGCGATCATGAGGTCGGCGACCTCGTCGCGATGGTCGTCCCACGACTTTCCATCGGGAAGCTCCGGCGCGACGTGCTGGCAGAACAGGCTCGCGACATGTTGTCCTGCGGGCGCGAGCGTGTCGTCGAGCGTCGAGGGGATCAGCATTTCCACCATGGGCTCCCGGCTCCAGCCGTGCGCGCGGGCATCGAGAAAGGCGCGGTCCATGTAGCCGAGGTCAGGGGCCAGGATGATGCCGGAGGTGAGATGATCGCCGTCGCCCGGCAGTGCCGTGAAGGAGGGCAGGCGGTCCAGCGCGACGTTCATGCGAAAGGTGCCGGAGCCGTTCTTCCAGTGCCGGATGCGGGCGAGGAAGTCGGCCGGCAGCGCATCGGCGGCGACCAGCCGCGTGTAGAGCAGCTTCGGATTGACGTTGGCCGCGACATATTTCGCGCGGATGGTCGTGCCGTTCTCCAGCGCCACGCCGACCGCGCGGTCGCGCTCGACGATGACCTCGCGCACGCCCGCATCGGTGTCGATCACGACGCCGCGGTCGCGTGCGGCGCGCGCCATGGCTTGCGTGATCGCGCCCATGCCGCCGATGGCGTGACCCCAGACGCCCTTCTTTCCGTTCACCTCGCCGAAGGCGTGATGCAGCATCACATAGGCCGAGCCCGCAGCGTAAGGGCTGGCATAATTGCCGACGATGGCATCGAAGCCGAACAGCGCCTTGACCAGATCATGCTCGAAACGTTCGTCCAGCATCTCGCCGGCCGAGCGGGTGAAGAGATCGAGCAGGCTGCGGCTCTGCTCCAGCGACAGCCCACGCAGGATGTTGGCGCTCTGGAATGCGTTCACGGCTTCGCGGATCGAGGCCGTGCCGAAACCATCGAGCAGGTTTGGCGGCGCGCGCAGCACGAATTGCCGGAGCACGTCGGCGATATCTTCGAGCTCGCGCGAAAACCCGTCGAGCGCGTTTGCGTCATGCGTGCTCAGCCGTGCGACGGACGCCTGCGTCCGCCCCTCGCCGGTAAGGAGATAGCTGCCGTCCGCCGCGGGCAGAAAATTCTGCGCGCGCCGTTCAACGATGCGCAGGCCCTGTTCGGCCAGCTGCAAGTCACGGATCACCTGCGGATTGAGCAGGCTCACGGTGTAGGCCGCGACCGAATTGCGGAAGCCGGGATGAAATTCCTCCGTGACCGCGGCCCCGCCGACCACCTTGCGGCGCTCGACCACGCGCACGCGCAAGCCGGCCATCGCAAGATAGGCCGCGCAGGTGAGGCCGTTATGGCCAGCGCCGATGATGACGACGTCGGTTTCGCTCATGAAGGATTCAAGCTGTTCCACGGTCATTGCAGGATGGTCCGAGCGACCGGACCCGGAATGACATCAGTATATCAAGCATTTCCCTCTGCAACATCACGAGACCCTTTATTGCCCGTTCAGGCGCCTTGTGCTCCATTGCGCGCGCCCGGCGCCCGCCGGGATTATGCCGGAGCTTCCATGGATTCGATCGTGCAACCCGCCGCCACGGAGCAGCCGTCCTCGTCGCGTAACCGGCTGCTGCTGACGGTCTACACCGCCGCGATCTTCGTCAGCGCGCTGTTGCTGTTCTCGGTGCAGCCGCTGTTCACGAAGATGGTCCTGCCGCGGCTCGGCGGCTCGCCGGCGGTGTGGTCGGTGGCGATGGTGTTCTTCCAGTCGCTGCTGCTGGCGGGCTACGCCTATGCGCATGTGTTGATGCAGGTGAGGAACCGCATCGTTCCCGTGGTGGTGCATCTCCTGCTGCTGATCGCGGCCTTCGCCACGCTGCCGCTCGGCATCGCCTCCGCCTATGGCGATCCGCCCGCTTCGGGCTACGCAATCTGGCTGCTCGGCCTGTTCGTGATCTCGATCGGGCTGCCGTTCTTCGCGCTTGCCGCCAACAATCCGTTGCTGCAGGCCTGGTTCGTCCGCACCGGGCATCCGGCCGGACATGATCCCTATTTCCTCTATGCGTCCTCCAACATCGGCAGCTTCCTCGCCCTGCTGTCCTATCCGTTCCTGCTGGAGCCGATGTTCACGCTGCACACGCAGAACCGGCTCTGGACCGGCGGTTACGGCATTCTGATCCTCCTGATCGCCGCATGCGGCGTGCTGCTGTTGCGCTCGCCGAAACTGGCCATGGTCGACGCGCGAACCGAGGATTTGAATGCGCCGGCGCCCGGTTTCATGACGCGGCTGCGCTGGATATTCCTCGCCGGAGTGCCGTCCGGCCTGCTCATCGCCGTCACCGCGCACATCTCGACCGACGTTGCGGCCGCGCCCCTGCTGTGGGTGCTGCCGCTGTCGCTGTACCTCTTGACCTGGGTGGTGGTGTTCCAGTCGCGGCCGCTGCTGCCGCACAAATGGATGCTGATGCTCCAGCCGGTCGCGATCGCGGGCGTCGTCTTCCTGCTGGCGTTCGGCGGCGAGCAGAACCTGCTGCTGACGCTCGGCGGGCATCAATTGTGCTTCTTCGTCATCGCGATGGCCTGCCACGGCGAATTGGCGCGGACCCGGCCGGCCGCGAAATATCTCACCGGATTCTATGTCGCGCTGTCGTTCGGCGGCATGGTCGGCGGGCTGTTCGCAGGGCTCGTTGCGCCGTTCACATTCTCCTGGATCGCCGAATATCCGATCCTGGTTGCGCTTGCCGCGCTGTGCCGGCCGCCCGCGAACGAGCGGTTGGCGGGCATCGTCAAATGGTACTGGTTGGCGCTTGCCGCGCTCGCCGTCGTCCTCGTTGCGCCGTCCATCACGACGGGCGGGCTGTCGACCTGGTTCGAGGATCACCGGGTCTGGATGGCCGGCGGCGTCGGCGTGCTCGCCGCGCTGCTGGCGCTGGCGGTCAACGCCGACCGCTGGAAGATATTCGCTACCGTCGCGCTGGCGCTGGCGTTGATCCGGGTTTATCCGGCAGACGAAGGCCGCGTCACCACGGTGCGCAGCTTCTTCGGCGTGCACAAGATCGTGGTGACGCCCGGCGGCTATTTCCATGTGCTGATGCACGGCACCACGATCCACGGCGCCGAGCGCTTCCTCAACAATGACGGCACGCCGGTCACCGGCCGGCCCGAGCCGATCACCTACTATCACAGGGACGGCGGCATCGGTCAGGCCGTCACCGCGATCCGCGAGCGCAAGGGCGCGCCGTTGAAGGTCGCAGCGATCGGCGTCGGATCGGGCACGCTCGCCTGCGCCGCCGAGCCCCGCGAGAGCTGGACATTCTTCGAGATCGATCAGTCCATGGTCGACGCGGCAAGCGATCCGAAGAATTTCCGCTACATTTCGAGCTGCATGCCGGGCCTGAAGCCGGTGATCGGAGATGCCCGTCTCACCTTCGCGAAGGAGCCGGACGGCGCTTATGATCTCATCATCGTCGACGCCTATTCGTCGGATGCGATCCCGATCCATCTTGCGACCGAAGAGGCGATGAAGATCTACAAGGACAAGCTCGCTCCGCACGGCGCCGTGGTGATGCACGTCTCCAACCGCCACCTCGATCTCGAGACCGTCGTGGTCGGCATCGCCGATGCCAACGATCTCAAGAGCTGGGTCTACAACGAGGATTCGGGGCGCGATGGCGACTACATCTTCTCGACCGACGTCGTCATCTCCGCCCGCGAGGATGCCGACGTCGGCAGGCTCGCATCGTCGAAAGCATGGGAGCAGACCGAAGCCGACGACAGGGTGCGGGTCTGGACCGACGACTACTCCAACATCTTGGGCGCGCTGTACCGGCGTTTGCGGGACGGGGAGTAGGGACGACATGGCAACACTCTCGTGCCCCGGACGCAGCGCAGCGCTTCTTTAGCGATGCGCTGCAGAGCCGGGGCCCATCGCAGCTTCTGATGGTGTGGACGGCCCCCTACGGCATCAGTGTGCCAGAATGAGGTTGTCAGAAACTCATTCACAGGAGCCGTCC